>NZ_JAIJYL010000030.1:0-58566 GCF_019753495.1 Klebsiella sp. TF21-TM
AGCCCGGGGGTACAGGGGGCGGCGGCGACTGGCCGCCCCCTGTGCGCTCCCTGCGCCATGCCAGGCATAACGCAGAAAATTAACCGGGAGCGCAAATTTCACTGAAGTTACACGTGATAAACGCGTTGCCTGGCCGGGAAAGTTGCAAACCGAAAACAGTGTCTACGGCGACCCGCAGGCGCATATACCCCAGGCCCGACAAGCGCAGCGTCGCCGGGCAGGACACCTCTGGCGCCATACCCGTCTTGTGCCGGATGGCGCCACGCTTATCCGGCCTACGGGGGCCTCTCACAGGCTCATACCTCCCAGGCCCGGTAAGCACAGCGCCACCGGGCGATGACAGCGGGTACGGAGCCGCTTTTATGCCGGGTGGCGGCTGCGCCTGACCCGGCCTGGAGGGGTCGTGCGACCTGTCCTTGATTTACCCACTTGCGCGACTGAAACTGCCGGTGCTGACGGCCTCAAAATCGCTGAGACGTTCCCGGAAGGCCGGGGCAGCCCGCATGGATGCGGGCTGAGGGCCGTGTTTTGCACGGACGCTGCCTCGGCCCGACCCGAAGCCTGCAGGGATAAGTCGAAGGTACCGCGCAGCGGCGATTTTGCTGGCCGGAGCCCGGGGGTACAGGGGGCGGCGGCGACTGGCCGCCCCTTGTGCGCTCCCTGCGCCATGCCAGGCATAACGCAGACGATTAACCGGGAGCGCAAATTTCACTGAAGTTACACGTGATAAACGCTTTGTCTGGCCGGGAAAGTTGCAAACCGAAAACAGTGTCTACGGCGACCTGCAGGCGCATATACCCCAGGCCCGGCAAGCGCAGCGCCGCCGGGCAGGACACCTCTGGCGCCATACCCGTCTTGTGCCGGATGGCGCTACGCTTATCCGGCCTACGGGGTCCCCCCGCAGGCTTATCCCGCGCCGCCGCGCAACCGACGCCAGGCGGCCTATCTCACGCCTTCTGCTTGGCCTCGGACTCCTGACTGCTGTTCAGCGCCAGCGAAACCGCCAGCGTCTGGGCCAGGCACAGGGAAGCAACCTGCGAGCGGAAGCCATCCACCTGCGCTTCCCGCACCACAAAGCAGACATCGCTGAAGGCCGCCAGCGGGCTGACCTGGCTGTCGGTAATGGCGATCTGCCGCGCTTTGCGCTGCGCGCCCAACTCCACCAGCTCGACCACTTCCCGGGCGTACGGCGAGAAGCTCACCGCCACCACCACGTCTTTCGGGCCGACCAGACTCAGCTGTTCGGTGAACATGCCGCCGAGGCCGTCGATCAGAAAGGCTTTGCGATCGAGGTGGCGCAGCGCATAGGTCAGATAGGAGGCGACGCTGAACGACCGGCGCAGGCCAATGACGTAGATATTTTCCGCCTCGCCCAACAGGGCCACCGCGCGCTCCAGCTCATCGCTGGAGGTCTGCATCGCCAGCTGCTGCAACGCCTGGTTGTTCACCATCGTGAACATATTGAGGATCTCCGTCGGCGTTTCCGGCGGGCTGGACTCATCGCTGGTGGTCTGGCGGAACAGACGGGCGCGCTCGGTATAGTTGGCGGTCTCTTCCATCAAATGCTGCTTGAACATCTGTTTCATTTCGTTAAAGCCGCTGAAGCCGAAGGCGTTGGCAAAACGAATCAACGTGGAAGGGGGAACATCCGCCTGTTGCGCAATGGAGGCCACGGTATCGAAAGCCACGCTATTGCTGTTATCAAGGATATAGCGGGCGACCTGTTTCAGACGTTTGCTTAACGTATCGTAGCGACGCCTGATTTCATCCTGCAGGATGGTCAGCTGTGTTGGGTTATTGGCCATAGAGTGCGCTCTGAGAAAATGGAAGGAATATGGCTTCCAGTGTACCAAATGAAGCGAATTTTTCATTTATTGCGACGAAATACGCGATTCATTTCACGAAGAAACAGAAAAACGCCCGCTCCGCAAGGTGACGGAGACGGGCGTTGGGGGATCAGCGGCGGGCTTCGCGCCAGTAGCCAATAAGCGTCAGGTAGTTGCGTTTTACTTCCTCTATCAGCGCCTCATCGCTGAGCTCGCCCTGCATCCAGCGCCGCGACGGCTGGCCAAAGATGGTGCGCCCGACGGCGAAACCTTTGATCATCGGGTGTGCGGCCGCTTCGGCGAAACCGGCGCGCAGTTTGTCGGAAGGCGCATCGAGACCGAGGATCAGGATCCCGCGGCTCCACGGATCTTCGCGTTCGATAAGCGCGGTGATCTGCTGCCAGCTGGCGCTGGAGAGCGGCGGCAGCTTCCACCAGTCCGGCTTGATCCCCAGCTGATAGAAGTGCTCCAGCATGGTGTGGTAATGGCGCTCGTCTTTGTCCGGGCCATTTTCCGGGAGGATCACCTCCAGCAGCAGCTCGTGGCCTGATTTGTTACAGGCCTGCCACACCTCGAGCAGCAGAGCGTCCTGCTCTTCACGCAGCGCCGCCGGGTCGTCTGGGTGATAGAAGACCAGACATTTGACGACATGCTCCAGCGGCCAGTCGATCAGCTGCGAGCCGATGTTGCCATGCTCCAGACGCAGCGGGCGCGAGCTGGGCAGTTCGATAGGGCGCCCGATCCACCAGCCCTTGCCGGTAATGGCGTTCAGCGCACGCTGGCCGTAGGTGCCGTCGGCCAGAATACCGCTGCGCTGGTCAAGACCCGCCTCCTGCGCCGCCGCTTCGGCCGCGGCCAACAACAGCAGCTTGAGCTGCGGAATGCAGGCTTCATCGCGCCCGGTCTCCCGCGCCAGGTCGGCTAGCTGTTTGCGATGGTCGAAGGCGAAAATGCACAGCTCCGGCCACTGCTGGCGGCGGCTGGTCACCCGGTGCAGATGGTTGAGGCGCTCGTCGACGTCCGGGCGCGGCACCGATTCGGCGCGCTGCAGGTAGTCATCGAGTTCGACTTTGGTCGGCATCGCCGGCGCGCAGCCGTGGCGGGAGACCACCAGCGCCCCGCAGGCGTTGGCGTAACGGCAAGCCTGCTCCCAGCCCTCGTCGTTAAGCCAGCCGCGCAGCAGGCCCGACATAAAGGCATCCCCGGCGCCCAGCACGTTGAGCACTTCCACGCGCACGCCCTGCTGCAGCGGCACCTGGTCCCAGCTGTCCGGGATGTCGCCTTCCAGCACCACGCAGCCCATCGGTCCGCGCTTGCAGACGAGGGTGGCTTTGGTGGCATGGCGCACATTTTTCAACGCGGTCAGGGTATCGGTGCTGCCCCCGGCAATATGAAACTCTTCTTCGGTTCCCACCACCAAATCGAACAGATGCAGCACTTCCTGCAGCTGGCTGGTGACCGGCCCGGACTCAATGAAACGGGTTTCGCCATCGCCGAGCGAGGTGAGCCCCCACAGCACCGGACGGTAATCGATATCCAGCGCGGTACGCAGGCCGTGACGGCGAGCGTACTCCAGCGCCTTCAGCACCGCGGCGCGGGTGTTGGCGTGCGACAGGTGGGTGCCGGTCACCGCCAGCGCCCGGGAGGAGGCAATATACTCCTCGCTGATGTCGTCAGGCGTTAAGGCCATATCGGCGCAGTTATCGCGGTAGAAAATCAGAGGGAAGGTCTCCTGATCCTTGATCCCCAGCATCACCAGCGCGGTCAGGCGGGATTTGTCGGTAATCAGATACTCGGTATCCACCCCGGCGCGGTTGAGCGTTTCACGCAGGAAACGGCCGTTGTGTTCATCGCCAACGCGCGCCAGCATGGCCGATTTCAGCCCCTGAATCGCGGTGCCAAAGGCCACGTTGCCGGAGGAGCCGCCCAGATATTTCGAGAAACTGGCAACGTCTTCTAGCCGCGAACCGATCTGCTGGGCATAGAGGTCGACGGCCACCCGACCTATACAGATGACGTCGAGCCGCTTTACTGCTGCATTCATAGCTAGGATTTCCTTTTTGGTGTCTGCTGCCTGGAAGGGTCGGGATCCCGACGTCGACTCCGTGAACAGCCTGAGGGTTATTGGTTACCCTTAGTTTGAGAAATAAATATTTCATTTGCAAACTCGTTCGAAATTAAAAAACCAAAAGTGTGAGGGATCTACCACTCTGCCGCACTGAGCCTCGCGTTAGCGCGGATCGCCCCCTCTGTCGAACCGGAGAAAAATGAAACGCCAAACGATAGCCATTTACCTATGATTTTTAAGGGGATATTGCCGTCTGGCGCCGCCAAAAAGGGCCCGAAAACGTGTCAGGAATGTAAGTGAAACGTATGAAATGGGTAGAGAGTTTGATCCTTCTCGCAAAATGAAATATTTCTTCTGTATTTGTATTTAATGAAAAAAATGTTTGCTTATAATCCACAGGTATTCCAGTGACGTGAACGACGGCCCCGGCGGCATCGGCGCGACGCCACACACAAATACTGAACAATAAGGATTGTGCAACATGGGCAAACTGAGACTGACAACGGCGCAGGCGCTGGTGAAGTTCCTCGATAACCAGTACCTGGAAGTGGATGGCGAAGAGCTGAAGTTCGTGAAAGGCATTTTTGCGATTTTCGGCCATGGCAACGTCCTGGGGCTGGGGCAGGCGCTGGAGCAGGATAGCGGCGACATGCGCGTCTATCAGGGGCGCAACGAGCAGGGGATGGCCCACGCGGCCACCGGTTTTGCCCGCCAGGCCCTGCGCCGGCAGATTATCGCCTGCACCTCCTCCATCGGCCCGGGGGCGGCCAACATGATCACCGCCGCCGGCACCGCCAGCGCCAACCGCATTCCGCTGCTGCTGCTGCCGGGCGATGTCTTCGCCACCCGCCAGCCGGACCCGGTGCTCCAGCAAATTGAACAGAGCTACGATCTCAGCATCAGCACCAATGATGCCTTCCGCGCGGTCAGCAAATACTGGGACCGCATTACCCGCCCGGAACAGCTGATGAGCGCCTGCATCAACGCCATGCGCGTCCTGACCGACCCGGCGGAAACCGGCGCAGTGACGCTGTGCCTGCCGCAGGATGTGCAGGGCGAAGCCTGGGACTACCCGGAATCCTTCTTTGCGCGTCGCGTACACCGTCTCGATCGCCGTCCGGCCAGCGCCGCGCAGCTGGCGGACGCCGTGGCGGCCATCAAAGCCAGCCGTAAACCGCTGATCGTCTGCGGCGGCGGGGTGAAATACTCCGGCGCGGGCGAAGCGCTGTCCCGTTTCGCCGAGCGCTACGGAGTGCCTTTTGCCGAAACCCAGGCCGGGAAGGGGACGGTGGTCTCTTCTCACCCCCTGAACGTCGGCGGCGTCGGCGAGACGGGCTGTCTGGCGGCGAACCTGCTGGCGAAAGAGGCCGACCTGGTGATCGGCGTCGGCACCCGTTTCAGCGATTTTACCACCGCCTCGAAATGGATTTTCCAGCACCCGGAGGTGCGTTTCCTGAATATTAACGTCAGCAACTTCGACGCCTGGAAGCTGGACGGCATTGCCATGCTGGCGGACGCCCGGGAGGCGATGACCGCCCTCGACGCGGCGCTGGCGGACAGCGGCTGGCAGGCCGGCTGGGGCGCGCAGATCGAGAGCGTGCAGAGCCGTCAGTTAAAAGAGACCCAGCGCGTGTACCAGGCGGTGTGGCAGGAGAAATCCTTTGTGCCGGAGATCGACGATCATCTCGATCGCGAATCGGTATATCGCGAGTTCCGCCAGATCACCGACTCCACCCTGACCCAGAGCAGCGTCCTCGGGGTACTGAATGAAACGCTGCCGGCCGAGGCGGTGATCGTCGCGGCGGCGGGCAGCCTGCCCGGCGATCTGCAGCGCGTCTGGCGCAACCGCGCGGAAAACACCTACCACGTGGAGTACGGCTACTCCTGCATGGGATATGAGGTCAACGCCGCGCTGGGCGTGAAGCTGGCGCAGCCGCAGAGCGAAGTCTACTCCCTGGTCGGCGATGGCTCGTTCATGATGCTCCACTCTGAACTGGTCACCTCCCTGCAGGAGCGGGCGAAGATCAACGTCGTGCTGTTCGACAACATGGCCAACGGCTGCATCAACAACCTGCAGATGGAGCACGGGATGGACAGCTTCGGTACCGAGTTCCGCTACCGCCAGCCGGAAACCGGCCAGCTGCAGGGCGGTCTGGTGCCGGTGGACTTCGCCACCATCGCCGCCGGCTACGGCTGCAAAACCTGGCGCGTCACCACCCTGGACGAACTGCGCCACGCGCTGGACGCCGCCCGTCGCGAAACGGTCAGCACCCTGATTGATATTAAAGTGCTGCCGAAGACCATGGTGCACAAATACGGCAGCTGGTGGAACGTCGGGGTCGCCCAGACGGCGCTCTCAGAGCGGATCCGCAAAGTTGCGCAAATGATTAATGAAAAGCGCGCCCAGGCGCGTGATTACTAAAACGAACATCCACCCTGAATCCTACAGACTTACGGAGAAAACCATTATGTCGCTCAAATTAGGTGTCATCGGCGCTGGCGCTATCGGTAAAGAACACATCCGTCGCTGCACCCAGGTTCTGCAGGGCGCAACCGTTGTGGCGGTGTCTGATATCAATGCCGACAACGCCCGTGCGGCGGTCGCGCTGCCGGGCGTGCAGGCGGAAGTCTACGCCGACGGCCACGACGTGATTAACGCCAGCGATGTCGATGCCATCCTGGTCACCTCCTGGGACCCGACCCACGAAGAGTACACCCTGGCCGCCATCGCCGCCGGTAAGCCGGTGTTCTGCGAAAAACCGCTGGCGATGTCTGCGGAAGGCTGCCGCCGTATCGTCGATGCTGAAATGAAGGCCGGCCGTCGCCTGGTGCAGGTTGGCTTTATGCGCCCATACGACGAAGGCTATCTGGCGCTGAAAAAAGTGATTGACGATGGCGATATCGGCGCGCCGCTGATGCTGCGCTGCGCCCACCGCAACCAGTCGGTTGGCGAGAACTACACCACCGATATGGCGATCACCAACACCCTGATCCACGAGCTGGACGTGCTGCGCTGGCTGCTGAACGATGACTACCGTTCCGTGCAGGTGCGCTTCCCGCGCTCCACCTCGCACACCCATGCGCGCCTGAAAGATCCGCAGATCGTCTCCTTTGAAACCAAAAAAGGCACCCTGATCGACGTCGAGGTGTTCGTGAACTGCCAGTACGGGTATGACATCCAGTGCGAAGTGGTCGGCGAGACCGGGATTGCCCGTCTGCCGGAGCCGTCTGCCGTCCAGATGCGCAAGTCCGCCAGCCTGTCGACCGCTATTCTGACCGACTGGAAAGACCGCTTTATCAAAGCCTACGACGTCGAGCTGCAGGCCTTTATCAACGACGTCAAAGCCGGTCAGCTGCACGGCCCGTCGGCCTGGGACGGCTATGCGGCGTCGGTAGCGGCGGACGCCTGCATTAAAGCGCAGGGAACCAGCGAGCCGGTTGAGGTGACGCTGCCTGAGTGCCCGGCATTCTACAAACGTTAAGCACGCTTTGCCGACGGAACTTCTTTGCACAGGTAACGACGATGAAAATTGCCTTTGATGTGGATGTGATTAAGGACCTCGGGATCACCCGCATGGTCCATCAGGTAGCGGAGTGGGGCTACAAGTACATTGAACAGTCGCCGCACCCGCAGATAAACCCGTTCTACAAGCACCCGCGCGCCAGCCGGGAGATCATGGCCGAGTACAAGCAGGCGCTGCGCGATACCGGTCTTGAGCTGTCGTCGTTTATCTGCGTCTACCGCTGGTCCGGCCCGGACGAACTGCGCCGCCAGGCGGCGGTGAAAAACTGGAAACGGCTGGTGGAAATTGCGGTGGAGATGGGCGTTCAGGTGATCAACACCGAGTTCTCCGGCGATCCGAATCAGCCTGAGATCTGCGATGAAATGTTCTATCGCTCGATGGAAGAGCTGCTGCCGATTTTTGAGCGGGAAGGCATCCGCGTGGAGATCCAGGCGCATCCCTGGGATTTCTGCGAAGAGAACAATGAAACCGTCGATATCGTGAAGTCGTTCCGCAGCGATAACGTGAAGTACGTCTACAGCGTGCCGCACACCTTTTTCTACGACAAAGGCGTCGGCGACGTGGCGAGCATGCTGCGCTATGCCGGGAGCGATCTCTCCCATGTCCTGATTGCCGATACCCGCAATCATACGAAACATTGCCGCTATATCGTTAACCCGCCGGGCGTGGATGCCGTGGTGCACCAGCACGTAGGCGTCGGGGAAGGGGATGTGGATTTCGACGCGCTGTTCCGCACCCTGCGCGAAATGAAATTCGCCGAGCAGACCTTCAAGGTCGGCGGGGAGCCGATTGTCGCCACCTCGCTGTTTGGCTACCCGGAAAAAATGAAATACCAGGCAGTGGAAACCCGTGAACTCATTGAACGTGAATTGCTGCGCCGCTAAGGCGCAGCGGCAGGAGCCCTACTATGAACAAAGATAACGTCAAACTGGCTATCGCCCCGATCGGCTGGACTAACGATGATATGCCGGAGCTCGGCAGCGAAAACACTTTCCAGCAGATCGTCAGCGAAATGGCGCTGGCCGGCTTTACCGGCAGCGAAGTCGGCAGCAAATATCCGCGCGATCCGGCGGTTCTCAAGCCGATGCTGGACATCCGCGGCATTCAGATCTGCAACGCCTGGTTCAGCACCTTTTTCGCTAACGGCCAGCGGGAAAAAACCATTGATGAATTCGTCAATCACATGAACTTCCTCCATGCGATGGGCGCGAAGGTCATCGGCTGCTCCGAGCAGAGCGGCAGCATCCAGGGGCTTGATAAACCGATCCTCGGCGATGCGAAGCCGTGCTTCAGCGAAGAAGAGTGGCAGCGGGTGGCGGAAGGCTACAACACCCTTGGTCGCCTGGCGGCGGAGAAGGGGATGCAGGTCTGTCTGCACCACCACATGGGCACCGGCATCCAGACCACTGCGGAAATCGACAAGTTTATGTCGCTGGTGGACGAGCGCGTCTTCCTGCTGTTCGACACCGGCCACGCCTGGTACTCCGAAGGCGGCGAAGCGCCGATGCTGGCGATCCTCAAAAAGTATCTGCCGCGCATCAACCACGTTCACCTGAAGGACGTCCGTCCGCCGGTGATCGACCAGGTGCGCCGCGATGGCCTGTCGTTCCTCGACGGCGTGAAAAAAGGCACCTTCACCGTCCCGGGAGACGGGGTGATCGATTTCCGTCCGGTGTTCAAGCTGCTGGACGACTTTGGCTATAAAGGCTGGATGGTGGTGGAAGCCGAGCAGGATCCTGCTCTGGCCAATCCTTTCGAATACGCCGTAAAAGCGCGCAAATATATCCGCGAAACGGCAGGGATCTAATCGTTGTGACATTTTCAGGCCATACCGGGTATGGCCTGCTTTTTTCCTTTCTCAATCCCTGTTCCCGCTTGCAAACCGCCTGACTGGATCTTAACCCCGGCGCCGGACTGTCCCCTTTCCCTCAGGGAGAGGGCCAGGGTGAGGGTGGCGATGACGGGTAACGCGTCACTTCACTTCCGCCAGCGCGGTTTTATCCACATAAGGTTTCATCAGCGCGTCGGCTTCCTTCTGCGCCGCCTGAACCGCCGCTTCCGGCGTCACTTTGGCATCGTTAACCACCGCCGCCAGCTGGTTCTCCATCGCCTTACGCACCGCCACGGTCTCCCAGGTGGAGTACCACGGATGGGCGTACTTCAGCTGCTCAAGCGCGATCGCCGCCCGCGGATCCTGCTGCAGATAGGCCTTCATCTCCGGCGTATCGTATGACGCCTTGCGCGGCGAGAAGTAGCCGGTAAAGCGGCTCCACGCGCCGTTCACGTCGGGGCTCACCAGATAGGTCAGGAACTGATACGCCGCTTTCTTCTGCGCCTCGTTGATGCCTTTAAAGCTCACCAGGCTGGCGCCGCCGATCGGCACCGCGCGCTGCTCTTTGGCCGGCAGCATCGCCACCCCAAGCTCAAAATCTTTGCTGTTCTCGCGCATAAAGCCCAGCGCGCCAGTGCTGAGCATCGCCATCCCGAGCTTGCCGGAGAAGAACGCGGCGCTGATCTGCTTCGAGTTCAAGACCCCGGACGGCATCACCTTGTCCTTGTAGATCAGATCCTGCCAGAAGCGCAGAGCGCCGATGGCGGTCGGCGAGTTGTAATAGACCTCGCCCGGATAGTCTTCGTTAAAGTATTTTCCGCCGTTGGCGCGCACCAGCGCCGAGAAGATCCAGCCGCCGTAGTCGTCGTTAGTCGACGGCAGCATGATCCCCCACTGGCCTTTGCTCTCGTCGGTCAGCTTTTTGGCATCGGCCAGCAGCTCGGCCCAGGTCTGCGGCGGCTGTTTGATCCCGGCCCGATCGAACATCGTCTTGTTGTAGTAGAGGATCGGCGTCGAGTTATGGAACGGGATCGCATAGGTGGTGCCCATCACCTGGGCATTCTTATGCATCGCGGGCCAGAATTCTTTTTGCAGAAAATCGCCGGCCTTTTGATCGCCATATTTAAACAACTCATCCATCGGCAGGATCTCATCCTTCAGCGCCAGATCGGTGGTGAAGTTAGCGGACATGATCACCAGCGCCGGCGGCTGGCCGGCCTTCTGCGCCGATTCGGCTTTGATCTTGGTGGTGTCGTAGTTGCCGGTGAAGATGCCGCGCACTTCCACATCCTGCTGGGAGTCGTTGAATTGCTTAATGACGCGGGTCATCTCCATGGTCAGCTTGCCGTCCACCGGCGCCGGGAACATGAAGTCTATTTTCTCTTTCGCCAGCGCCGCGCCGCTCAGGGCGAGGCTGAGGCCCACCGCGACTAGCGTGAGGGGTTTAAACATGATTACACTCCATCAGTAAATTTTGCTGGGTCTCAGCATGAAAAAGATGCACATCGGCAGGCGAAAAGCCGATCGGTAGCGACTCGCCTTTCTCCGGCACCGTGCCGCGGTGGCGGCGGCTAAAGCGCAGGGTGCCGATCGGGGTGCTGACGTGGAGCAGGTAGTCGGCCCCCATCAGTTCTCGTTGCAGAACGGTGGCCGGCAGGCGCAGATGGCCCTCCTCCACGCGGTCGGTAATATGTTCCGGGCGAATGCCCAGCCAGACGCGGGTCTGATCCCGGTGGCGCGGCGGCAGCGGATGGCGCTGTTCTCCCAACAGTACTTCACCGTTGGCGCAGGGCAGCGGCAGCAGGTTCATCGCCGGCGAACCGATAAATCCGGCGACGAACAGGTTGGCCGGGTTGGCGTAGAGATACTCCGGGCGCCCGACCTGCTGCACGTGGCCGCCGTTCATCACCACGATGCGGTCGGCCATCGACATCGCCTCGGTCTGGTCGTGGGTCACATAGATGGTGCTGGTTTTCAGCTGCTGATGGAGCGCCATAATGCTGTCGCGCACTTCGCTGCGCAGACGGGCGTCGAGGTTGGAGAGCGGCTCGTCCATCAGGAACAGCCGCGGATTACGCACGATCGCCCGGGCCATCGCCACCCGCTGGCGCTGGCCGCCGGAGAGCTTCGCCGGTTTGCGGTCGAGCAGCGCCTCCAGCTGCAGCATCTGCGCCACGTTGTCCACCCGCGGCTGCCAGCTGTTTTTCTCTTCCTTGCGCACCTTCATGCCGAAGGTGATGTTGTCGCGCACCGACAGATGCGGAAACAGGGCATAGTTCTGGAAGATCATCGCGAAGTTGCGCTCGCGCGGCGTGGTGGCGGTGATGTTCTCATCATGCAGCCAGATTTGGCCTTCGCTGACCGGCTCCAGGCCGGCGAGCAGGCGCAGCAGGGTGCTTTTCCCGCAGCCCGACGGGCCGACCAGCACCACGAATTCGCCTTCGTGAATATCCAGCGACAGGGCGCTGAGCGCCGGCTTACCGTCGAAACGTTTACTGATGTTTTGCAGACTGAGCATGGCGGTTAGCGCTCTTCCGTTGGGCAACTGATGTTTTCGTCGTACAGCCACGGCCCGGCGTAGTGGGCCAGAGAGTGCTGGTAGCTCACCCACTGCTCGCCGACCTGGCGGTGCATCAGACACGAGGCCGGAGAAAGGTCGTAATAGGGCCGGGTGTCTTCGTGGCAGTACGGCACCTGATGGACGGTGCCGGGGATAGTGGAGATCAGCGCCTGGCGATACTGGGTCATGGTCAGGCTGTGGTTGTGGCCGCAGAAGATGCGCGTCAGCGATGGGAAACGCTCCACCAGCGCCAGCAGACGGTGGCCGTTTTCGCAGGCGATCGGGTCCATCTGCGCATTGCCCAGCGGCAGCGGCGGGTGGTGCATAAACACCGTTGCCGGTTTGTCGCCGCCCTCGAACAGCTGGGCTTCCAGCCAGCCGATGGTCTCGTCGGTCAGCCAGCCTTTTGACGTGCCAGCGCGACTGGAGTCGATAAACAGCAGGCGGGTGGCGAAGTCATCCACCGCATAGCGCATATTTTGCGCATCGTTGCCCAGCTGCGGGCACAGCGGGTGAAGATGCTCCAGAAAATGGGCTTTGTCGTCGTGGTTGCCGGGGATCAGATACAGCGGATAGTTCAGGCTGCCGAGGATCTGGCGGGCCACCTGATACTCCGCCGGGCGGCCGCAGTTGACGATATCCCCGCTCACCACCACCGCGTCCGGACGCTCGCGCAGCGCGTTAAGCTGGGAGACTACGTCGGCGTTGGCGGCATTGACGTCGATAAAGCCGTACAGCTTTTCGCCGCGGCTGCGGAAATGGGTATCGGAAATGTGCGCTAACAGCATGAATGACTCCTTATTTGATCCCGGAGAAGCCGAAGCTCCGCAGGAACTGTTTCTGAAAAAGGATGAACGCCAGCATCAGCGGCAGGCAGACCATCAGCGTGCCGGCGCCGATGGTGCCCCACTGGCCGCCGGATTCGGCGCCCATGGCGAAGGAGACCAGCCCGACGGTCAGCACCTGCTTATCGGGATCGTTGAGCATCATCAGCGGCCACAGGTACTCGTTCCAGTGGTAGGTAATGCTGACGGTGGCGAAGGCCAGCACCGACGGCCAGGACATCGGCAGCAGCACGCGGAACAGCACCTGCCACCAGCGGCAGCCCTCCATCAGCGCCGCCTCCTCCAGCTCTTTCGGAATGGCGAGGAACGCCTGACGCATCAGGAACACGCCGAACGCCGAGGTGAAGTAGGGCATCATCACCCCGGTGAGGGTGTTGAGCAGGCCGAAGGTTTTCAGGGTCAGCATGTTCGGCACCATCATCACTACCGGCATGATCATCAGCTGCACCAGGAACAGAAGAAACAGCGTCTGCTTGCCGCGAAACTCGTGGCAGGCGAAGACGTACCCGGCGGTGGTGATGGTCAACAGCTGCACGAAGAAGGTGCCGAAGGTGAAGATAAGGGTGTTGGCGTACAGGCTCAGCCAGTCGGCGCTGTTCCAGGCGTCGCGGAAGTTATCGAGGGTCAGCGGCAGGCGCGGCAGCAACGAGGCCATATCTTCCCCGAAGGTGGTGGCGCTGAACGAGGTGGCCAGCATCCAGATAAACGGGCTGATCCACAGCAGCGCCAGGCAGCACATTAATACTGTGAGCGTAAAGGGCGACGAGCGGCGCAGGCGCAGCCACAGCGGACGGGCGTCGGCGGGCGTGCGGACCAGCAGCGGCGAGATTTCAGCGCTCATAGTGGGCTCCTTTCTCCAGCAGTTTCAGGTTAATCAGCGAGAAGGCGAACAGCCCGGCCAGGGTCAGGAAGGTGGCGGCGGAGGCTTTGCCGAGGTCGTGGGTATCCCAGGCGAGATTCTGGATGTAATAGAGCAGCACGGTGGTGGCGTTGTCCGGCCCGCCGCGGGTCATCACCGCCACGTGGTCGATCTGGGTGATGGAGTAGATCAGCGCGGTGGTGATCACAAAGCTCAGGGTCGGGCGCAGCAGCGGTAGCGTGACTTTAAAAAAGACCTGCGTGCGGGTAGCCCCCTCCATCAGCGCCGCTTCCCGCGTCGAGGCCGGAATGCTCTGCAGCCCGGCGAGGAAAAACAGCATGTAGTAGCCGGCGAACTTCCACACGCCGATTAGCGCCAGGGCCAGCAGCGCGCTGTTGCTGCGCCCCAGCCAGTTGTTGTTCATCGGCCCGAACAGTTTCGCCAGATAGTGGTCGAGCAGGCCGAGGCCGGGCATAAAGATAAACAGCCACAGCGCGGCGGCGCTGACCATCGGGATGATCATCGGGAAGAAGAAGGCGGTGCGCAGCCAGCGGTTGACGCGATGGTTCTCGCTCAGGGCGACTGCCAGCAGCAGGGCGAGGGTCACCCCGGGCACCACCGTCAGCAGGATATAGAGCAGGTTATTGCCCAGCGACTGCCAGAAGACGTTATCGGCAAACAGGCGGGCGAAATTATCCAGCCCGACGTACTGCGCGCCGTCGCTGGCCATGCGGGTATCAAACAGGCTGTCATACACCGAACGCCCCAGTGGGAACCAGGTAAACAGCAGTAAAAACAGCAAGGAAGGCGACAGGATCAGCCAGGGAAGCCAGGTCTTTCTCATGGTGACGCGCATCTCGTTCAGCCATTTATCGAAGCCCGGATTGTGGTAAGCAATGACTACAGAGGCATGGCGGGGAGATGACGGTTTGATGAAGCGACGGGAAAAACGCCGGGCGAGCGGGCCGCCCGGCGGGAGAGAACCATCAGAAGTCGGCTTTCAGCACCGCGCGGTAGCGGGCTTTGCCTTCGCGAACGTGCTTCAGCGCTTCGTTAATCTGCGACATCGGGAACAGCTCGGTGGTTGGGGCCACTTTGCTGCGGCCGGCAAACTTCATCAGCGTGCGCAGTTCGGACGGGTTACCGGTCGCCGAGCCGGAGATGCTGCGGTCGCCGCCGATAAGGGTAAAGGCCGGCACCGGGAACGGCTTCATTACCGCGCCGACGGTGTGGAAGTTGCCGCCGTACGCCAGCGCTTCAAAGTACGGCTGCCAGTCGAGGTCGACGGCGACGGTGTTGATAATCAGGTCGAACTGGCCGGCCAGCGCTTTTAAGGCTTCAGGGTCGCGGCTGTTGACCACGCGATCGGCGCCCATCGCCAGCACTTCCTGCTCTTTGGCCGGGTTGGAGCTGAAGGCGGTCACTTCCGCGCCCATCGCCCGCAGCAGCTTAATGGCGATATGGCCGAGGCCGCCGATGCCGATCACCCCGACGCGGCTGGTGGCGGTGACGTGGTGGGTCAGCAGCGGTTTAAAGACGGTGATGCCGCCGCACAGCATCGGGCCAGCGGACGCCAGATCGATGCTCTCCGGCAGGGGGATCACCCACTGCCAGTCGGCGCGCAGCTTATTGGCGAAGCCGCCGCGGTTGAGAATGGTCGGCACCGAGCCTTCCAGGCAGTTGATCTGGTTGCCGCTGATGCAGGCGTCGCAATGGCCGCAGCTGCGCGCCGTCCAGCCGATGCCGACCTTCTGGCCAATCTTCAGCCCTTTATCCTGCGCCGCGCTGCCCAGCGCCGCCACCCGGCCAATCACCTCGTGACCGGCCACCAGCGGGTAGCTCGACATCCCCCATTCGTTGTCAATCATCGACAGATCCGAATGGCAGATCCCGCAGTATTCCACCTCAACTTCGACATCTTCCGGCTGCAGCTCGCCGGCATCGTATTCCCACAGCGACAGATCGGCGCCCGCTTCTTTGGCGGCGTAGCTTTTAATGATGCTCATGTTTATTTCCTTGGGGTTGGCGTGATAACCCAGAAAGTGTAGAGCATGGTATTCCCCGGCGCTTGGCAATCGGAGGGGTAGCGAAGCGGGCGGACCAGCCGCCCGTTAAGGTCAGCGGCTGGCCAGCGGCCACTGATTAAGGCGGATGCCGCGCTGCGGGGCGTTCTCGGCAAAATCATCCAGCACCGCCTGCACGTCCGGGTCGAGATAGCCGACGCTGTCGTGCTCGACGATCACCACGCTCTTTTCCGGGATTTTCGCCAGCAGGGCCAGCAGATGCGGATTGTGCATAAAGGTCAGATTCTGCTGGATGCGCAGCACGTAGTGGTCATCGTAGCGCGCCAGCTGCAGCGAGTGGCGATGGCTGCGCCAGAGGCTGAACGCCATCTGGGTGGCAAGACCAATCCCGATCCCCGCCAGCATGCCGAAGGCGATAATCCCGCCGATGGTGGCGAGGAACGGGACGTACTGCGCCGCCCCCTGGCGGAACTGCTCGATGAACAGCCGCGGCGTCGCCAGCTTATAGCCGGTATAGAGCAGCACGGCGGCGAGGCTGGCGAGCGGGATCAGGGTCAGCATGCCGCTGAACCACAGGCCGCAGATCAACAGCAGCACGCCGTGGATAAAGATCGACAGTTTGCTCTGCGCGCCGTTGCTGACGTTCACCGAGCTGCGGACGATCACCGCGGTGATCGGCATCGCCCCCAGCACGCCGGAGAGCAGGTTGCCGACGCCCTGGGCGACCATTTCGCGGTTCGGCGAAGGGGGCGGATTTTGCGGGCGCAGCTTTTTCAGCGCCTCCTGGCTGAGCAGGGTTTCGAGGCTGGCGACCAGCGCCAGGGTCACCGCCACCATCCACACCGACGGATTGCGCCACGCGCTCCACGCCGGAGATTCCAGCTCGCCCAGCAGGTCGCCGAGGCTGCCGAACGCCGGCAGGGTAATCCGCGGCAGGGCGGCCAGCTGTTGCGGCGCAAAATGGGTCAGCAGCAGGGTGGTCACGCAGCCGAGCAGGACGGCGATCAGCGGCCCGGGGATCCAGCGCAGGCTCTTCACCCGGCGGATAAGCGGCGAGCCCCAGAGCCAGAGCACCAGCAGGCCGCCCGCGGCGACGGCAATCGCAGTGACGGAGAAAGCGGCATTGCCCTGAACCACATCGGCAAGCCCGGTCTCTTCCGCCGTACCGAGCGCGACGGGGATCTGCTGCATAATCAGCAGGATGCCGATCGCTGCCAGCATGCCTTTGATGACGCTGGCGGGAACCAGCGAGATAAAACGCCCGGCCCGCAGAATGCCGAACAGCAGCTGCAGCACGCCGGCCAGCACCAGCGCCATCAGGAAGACGGAGAAGGAACCCAGGGATTCAATGGCGGCGACGACGATGGTGACCAGTCCGGCGGCGGGGCCGCTGACGGCGAAGCGGGAGGGGCTGAGGGCGGTGACGACCAGGCCGCCGATGATGCCGGTCAGCAGGCCAACGAAGGGCGGTAAGCCGCTGGCCTGGGCGATGCCAAGGCACAGCGGCAGGGCGACAAGGAAGACGACGATGCCGGCGAGAGAGTCCTGACGAAGTGTGTTCATGGGGCGTGCTCCTGCGGTGAGAGGTGTTCGACGAGGGTGGTTAAATGGCCGGAAGCCAGATCGTAGACGCAGCCGTGCAGGCTGAGCGGCCGCCCGCTGGCGAGCACCGTCTGCACCGGTTCACTCTCCAGCAGACGGGCGAACTGGGCGCGAACGTTGGCTTCCACCAGGGCGTCCAGCGCATGGCGAGAGCGCTCCGCATCGGTGCTGGCGCTGGCGCCAACACCGGGGGAGGCCGCAACACCACCTCCATCGGCGATCTGCGCAATTTCGTGATGCAGGGTGTGGCGCAGCTGGCCGATGCGGCGAGCCAGCGCCGAGGATTCCTGCGCCAGCGGCAGGGTGGGCAGAGAGAGCGCCGCCTGCACGCCGCCGCAGCCGTAGTGGCCGCAGAGCACCACCCGCTCCACCTCAAGGTAGTGGAGGGCATACTGCAGGACGCTCATGACGTTGTCGTCGGCGGGGTCGAGCATATTGGCGATATTGCGGTGGACAAAGAGCTCGCCGGGCTGGCTGCCGGTGAGCACCTCGGCGGGAACGCGGCTGTCTGAGCAGCCGATCCACAGCGAGTGGGGCCGCTGCCCGTCGACCCATTTTTCGAAATAGTCCGGGTCATGCTGACACTTCTGCAGCGCCCAGCTGCGGTTGCGGGCCAGCAAAGGTTTTAACGTCGTCACAAGTATTCTCCTGAGTTAATTCATCGAGTGAATATGTCCATCAAGACTCGTACAGCGACTAGTAAAAATAGTGTTTACCGGAACCCTTCACGCCTGAGGAAAATCCTGGAATAAACGGCAAAAAGAAAACTTTTCATTAATGTAAAGTTATAAAAATATTGATGAAATTAATATTTGGCTGCGGAACGGATGAATAACAAAAAGGCATTGGCTAAAACTTTCTGGAATATATGGGAATGATGGTGGGAGGGGTTGGGAGAATAGTTGGGGAGTGGATGTTGGGGATTTGTTTGGGGAGAGAGGGATTGTGATGGGGATGCGGGTGAGAGTGAGGTGAGAAAAATTTGAGATAAGTTTGAGTGGGGTTGGGGGGTTATTGAGCGGGAAGGGGGAACGGCTGGCTGGTGGGGTTGGGTTTGCGGGAGGGTGAGAGGAGGGTGGCTGGTGGCCGTCGCGCTATGGAACGGCGGCAAAAGGTGACGCCGCGCAGGATAGCGCTGTTTTTTTCAACACTTAGCGCAATGACGACACGCTGTCGCTTGCATGGCCGCCGCCGACAGGTATAATCCAGAACGTTTCCGCATCCCCTTCAGTGCCGAAGTGGCGAAATCGGTAGACGCAGTTGATTCAAAATCAACCGTAGAAATACGTGCCGGTTCGAGTCCGGCCTTCGGCACCATCGGAACATCAATAGACGTCAACGGACGTCTTTTTTGTGCCTGAAATCCAGTATCCGCAAGGCTATCCTCGCTTTTTCACTCAACCTAAGTCAACCTGATTCAATCTACATCAACTTACTGATGCGGATACAACTGCGGGTATATCCCGGTTCGATAATGTTTGTACCCACACAGAACCCTTGAAAGGATACTCATCATGGCTCTGAGTGATGTGAAGGTTCGTTCGGCTAAGCATGAAGCAAAAGCCTATAAACTGACTGACGGTGAAGGCATGGTTTTGCTGGTTCACCCTAACGGCTCCAAATACTGGCGGCTACGTTATCGCTTTGGCGGTAAAGAGAAGATGCTGGCGTTGGGGAAATATCCTGAAGTGTCATTGGCGGATGCCCGGGCACGCCGGGATGAAGCCCGTAGGCTGTTAGCTAATGGCGTCGATCCCAGTGAGAACAAGAAAGCCGTTAAGGTAGAGCAGGAGCAAGAGGCGATAACGTTTGAAGTGGTCGCCAGAGACTGGCATGCCAGCAATCAAAAATGGTCTGAGTCTCATAGTGCTCGTGTATTGAAAAGCCTGAAAGATAACCTCTTTGCTGCTATCGGCAAGCGGAACATTGCTGACCTGAAGACACGTGATCTGCTTATACCCATCAAAGCAGTCGAGTCATCCGGGCGTCTTGAAGTCGCCGCCCGTTTACAGCAGCGAACTACCGCGATTATGCGCTTTGCCGTTCAGAGCGGCTTAATCGACTACAACCCCGCGCAAGAGATTGCCGGTGCGGTTGCTACGGCAAAAAGACAGCACCGTGCTGCTCTGGAACTTAACCGTATTCCGGAATTACTTCATCGCATTGATCACTATTCTGGTAGACCGTTAACCCGACTGGCGGTTGAACTCACTTTGTTGGTTTTCATCCGTTCAAGCGAGCTGCGTTTTGCCCGCTGGTCAGAAGTCGATTTTGAAACGGCCATGTGGACGATTCCAGGTGAGCGCGAACTGCTGGAAGGAGTTAAACATTCTCAGCGTGGTTCAAAGATGCGGACTCCTCATCTTGTTCCTTTGTCGCGGCAGGCTCTGGCTATTTTGGAAAAGATCAAAAGCATGAGTGGACACCGTGAGCTGATCTTCGTTGGCGATCACGATCCGCGTAAGCCGATGAGTGAAAACACGGTGAATAAGGCGCTGAGAGTGATGGGTTATGACACGAAAACGGAAGTATGCGGACATGGTTTCAGGACGATGGCGTGTAGTTCACTTATTGAATCAGGATTGTGGTCGAGGGATGCTGTGGAGCGGCAGATGAGCCATCAGGAACGCAACTCTGTTCGGGCGGCTTATATACATAAGGCGGAGCATCTGGGGGAGAGGAGGCTAATGTTGCAGTGGTGGGCTGATTTTCTGGATGCGAATCGGGAGAAGCAGACTTCACCATTTGATTATTCTAAGATTTACAAACAGTCTTTTGACGATAGATAAATATGAATTATTAAGAGAACCCAAGTCAAAATTTACAGAGATTAGTATTAATAATCAACTGCTGTTTGTTCAGACTTGGGTTGTATAATTAGAAAATAACCCCAGATTGTATTTCTTTAACGAGTTCTCCCACGGAGAATACTTTCCAACCATCGACTTTTACCGGTGTTAAATTTACTGCAATTTTTGAAACCGGCCAGGCAGCTTCTACGGTAGCAATAATTTCATGCTCCGCGTTTTGTAAGTCTAATCCCGGAACTGGTGGCGGGTATCCTTTGTGTTGCATAATGTTTATATCACCATGAATCGATGGATCTGTCAGATCGTAAATATCCTTCCAGGATTCAGCCTTCAAAAGCCCTTGTTGGGAACGTAAGCGTTGAATGATTGCCATGTCAGCCTGAGTGACAAATATTCCTTCGTGCAAAGGTTGCTTTCGATGGCAATCTTTACACAAGACGAGTAGATTTTCAGCTGAGTTATCATATTTAATACCATTTTTGTGGTGAACATCGCATAGACTTTTCATGGACATTAAATTCACACCACAATCACTACATTTGTAGTTAGCTTGTTCTCGAGTAGTTCTGGATATATCCTTCCAATTTTCTACATAGCCGCTATTTGATTTATCATAGATTCCTTTAGGCATATGGCGAAAGCAGGTACTATAATCTGAAAAAAATTCATTCAAAGAAAATGATTTAAATATTACTCTTTTCTGTTGTTTATCTATACTTCCTTTGTAATTAAGGCGTTCTAGGCAGTTCATACAAACTTTAAGAGCGACATCTTGGCTCCGACCGAGCCCATCATCAATTTCAAATAAGCCATCAACACGATTTGTTGCATGATACCGTTCAAATCGATTTTTTTGGCGCATGTCATCTAATGTTCTACACCAGGCAATATGAAATCGCTTCCCTTTCTCTCCATCTTCAATAGCCGCATCATAACGTCCGGTATGGTCTCTAATATACAAAAGAACCTGTCTCCCTTGGTAGGAAATAAGACCACTGCCGGGATCAAGATCTTCAATTCTAACTTCTTTACCTGCAGAAAGTTCGATATCAATTGGATCAAAAACTACAGGCGTTTCGTCAAGGAAAAAATCAACGCCTTCCGGCAACATTTTTCTTCCTAACTGAATAAGTTCAGAAATGTCGATAGATAATTTCATCTCTTACTCCTGAATTATTTTTCTAATCTGCAACTCGGCATTTGTTACAACTTTAAATGTTACTCGGCGAGAGCGATTGGGATCTTCTTTACCAGATTTATCAAGAATAGGGTGTGCGGAAGAATATCCAACGGCAGCAAATTTACTTTTTACCCACTTCTGATGTGCTGCGCTTTCTTTTAAACCATAGACATACTGCAGTACTGCTCGTGTTCGCCCTTGCGAGAGCTCCATGTTATTAAAATAGGCCATGTCAGAATTGGATGCTCCAGTCCAGTCAGTACTTGTATGTCCCTCAATACGTACTTCAGTAATATGTTCCTGGTAGTTATCAAGAACTTTAAGGTAGCGAGGGAAGAAATTATCAAGGATCTGTTTAAATTTTGGCTTAAGCTCTGTGCTACCTAAACCAAATAAGACATCGGGTGATTTAAAACGGACCTCAAGAGTTTGTTTGTCAATTTCAGCATCCCAAGCTGGCAAATCCTTTGTAAACTCAGTTTCTAGTGCATTATAGAGTTGAAGTTGAGCATTTTCATAGGCGACAGCCACTTCTTTAATTTTTTCTTTTTCAATACGCACATAGTGCATGTAGGCGATAGAAATAAACATAAATACCATCATCAGACCTGCCATTAAATCTGACATTGAAACCCAATGTTCATTATCTTGATCTTTTTTAGGGGCCTGCTTGCCAAGGATTTTATCCATTAGCAATTATCCTCGTTTTTGATTAGCAGAAATTAATGTTTGCAGTTGTCCCATGACAGCTTGATACTCTTTGAGTAGTCGCTCGTAGTTACCGACAAAACCTTTGCTGATTGAGAGCAGAGCATTCCCTAGTGATTGCATCTCACGATTCATTTCGCGCTCTGTTGCTTGCTCAAAAGCATGTAACTGCTCGTTAATTGAACTACCAAATTTCTCAATTGACTCTTTCACCTGAGATGTCAGTCCCGCGCTTGCTTTATCAAACGAAGATTGCATTGAACCAAACATGTTATCGGCATTGCTGGATAATTGTTGATTAAATTTCTCACCTGTCTTACTGAACATATCAATAACATTAGTAGTGTTTTGTTCCATATTTCGATGCAATTCTCTTGAGTGTGTTTCCAGAGATTTCAGGAACTCATCACCACTTTGTTTCATCTCCGTAATAGTGTCTCCTAGCGTGCTGGTAAGAGTTTCAGAGGAATTGCTGACATCATGCGCCATTGATGCAAAAGCTTGCTGTGTCTGAGTCACTGACTGTCTGAAACCTTCAGTGCCTTCATCAAGGGCAACTCGCATCGAATCAGCATTGATAAGTATCTGCTGACTGGTTTGTTCAAGAGACGCGCTGACATTCGCGGCACCTAATTTTAAGAGTTCACCCACTTCAGACATTTTTGTTTGAATTTCAGGTAAAACATCAGTTGCCTTATCGCGTATGGCGACAAAGGTTTCCAGATGACGGGAGAGTTCACCAATTTGGTGCTGATTCACTTGCAGCACGTCACGAAGCTCAGCCATCGCAAGAGGAATCTCTTTGCATTCTTCCCAGATCCCTGCGACAGCTTTTCTGGTTTCGACTAAAGATTCAACACTTTGTTGGTATTGCTCACCCATCTGCTCAACTTGGTTTTTATAGTTTTCCTGCCAGTCGACAAGTTTTTTTACAGAAGTATCAAGTGCTTTGAAATTCTCACCGAATTGTTCAGTTAAATTATTGTTGAAATCAATAATAACTTGCCTAAGGGCATCGATAATTTGTTCGGTTGCTCCTTTTGCCATCAGGTCTGCAAATTGCTGTAATTGTTCCCAGAGCTTATTACTGAAATTAGAATGGTTAGATATTTGTGCCCGGGAGGCATCACTGATTTCATTACGCAGTAGTTTTATTTGGGCAACAATGGAACCCTCTTCGCTACCACTCATGCCAGAGATTAACTTCACTAAATGTTTATTTTGTTCTTTTAATTCTTGATGGATATGCTCAGGAGTAACCGACGCTGGAGTATTCGCCTCCAATAGGCGACGTTTATTGGCAAAAAAGAAAGCATCTAATCCATTAAACAAAATTGCGAAAAACATTCCAACAATACTGGTAATGAATGCTGTCTTAAGACCTCCTAATAATACTGGGATGCTGGTATCAATGCTTTCAGTATTAAAATTAAGCAATCCAATAATGATACCGATAAAAGTACCCAGTATGCCTAATGCTCCCATTAATGTTGGAGCATACTCTCGGAATTTGTTATGAATATTTTTATGATCACACCACCAAGCAGCACAAAATACAAAGATAACAGCCCAAATAAAAATGTTTGTGACGAGTGTGGAATCAATTGATTGAAACAAATGTTCAAAAAGCTGAGCTAACATTGTTATTCCTGTAATAATCACAGTTAGTAATGCTGGTGTAAAAATTGTATGTACACCTTGTAAAATATGTGGCCTTTAAACCAGTGAATCTTCGTTGATTGTATCAACTTTCGCCAAAATATACATGATTTCTATCATATTTTGTTGGTCTCAGGCGTTGAGCTTTCCTGCAATCATAGTAATCTGTTACTAATTGTATCAATCGAAGGCAGGTTGCTTGTGAAAACTCCAGTTAACCCACTTTTGCGATGGCTCAATGCGTTTTTTAGCAGTCGTTCATTACCCGGAGCTGATGGGAGGGCGCTGTATGCTTACCGTTGTCATGATGCAGAGTATGAAAGTTTGGCTGCTCTTCTTCGTGCCCATGTTCCACGTAACTACCCCAAAACCATATTCATTTCTTACAGTGATGTTTTGTTCAGCATATACGCCGCTGAGTTTATCCGCCGTAACCATACTGCAGGACATCCAAGATGGGACGTTATTTTAGAATCGATTGGCTGGAAGGTACCTTACGCACATCGGCAAAAGCTGGTAAATGATGGGATTCGTTACTGGAAAAGAAAGGTGAGAAGTCTGGGTCAAGCATCGGGTTATCTGCATACTCTGGCTTGCGAAGGCGGTTTGCCCATCCGGATGATTGAAAATGAAAGTGGCTATTTAATAACCTATTTCAAACGAGTTTATCAGGCACTACGTGGGCAATCGTCAAGGCGTCCTGCGGAAATAATCGCACAAGAACTGGGCGATACTATTCCTGCGACAATGCAAAATGAACTCGTCTATGAAATAGCTGGTGAATTTTGCGAGACACTTCATACGTTACTCAATGAGCATCCCACTCATGGTCAGGACCCCGTTTCCTCACTACGAAAACAATATCCTGACTGGCATCTTCAACTTCCGTTGGTACTCCCGGAAGAGAATGCCTCAGAGATTGTAAGACGATTACTTTCTCAATCTTCAGAGCCCCGTATATCAAGCAATGTGCTGGTTGAAAGGATATGGGTTGATGTTGATGACAGTTGGTATTGCGATGCCCGGTTTCGATTTCCGGCCACAATGCGTACTGAACAGTTAATATCCCTGTTTGAAAGCAATATTCAGCCGGAACAGACACGACTCATCATTTCTGCAAAATGGAGAAATGGTGGGGCCCGGTTGGCAATGCTAAGCCGTTATGAACAGCAAGATTGGCGAGTAGAGTTATTACCCTTCGCTATGCAAAAACTCTCTGGGGCAGATGCGATGGCCGAAATATCGTTGTCGCTCCATGAAGGGCCGATTCTGCTAGGTCACGTAATTCCCAAAGGGGGTTATGAGCTTACCGAAGATTTACCATGGGTTTTTGAAGCGATGAATGAGAGCGAGTCGCAGTTAAAACTTGTCGGCATGGGCTCTGTTAGTTCCAGGCAAAACTCTCTTTTTATTTCGCTACCGACAAATAGTCATTTGGATATTAGTGGAGAAGGTGAGTTTGATATCCCGAGGTTGCTGAAAAATAGTGAACGTAGCTTAACTAAAATAAGCGGAGTATTCAGCGTTGTTTTAAATGATGGCGCAGTTTGTACGATTCGCACGCAGCAACTTTATGATTCTGCGATTGAGTATTATATAAAACCGACAGAGATCGATCTGGTAAAATCTGATTATCCTGTCCATCGTGCCTGGCCAAAGATCGGCTGGAAAAAGGATATGCAGCATGGCATTGTCCCAGAGAACGAACTTTTTTGGCGATCCATTCGTTCAGGTAACAACTCCTGGTTTTCTGTCGCATCAGTAATGCCGAAAGGGCAGATAGAAGTCAGGCGAATAGTCAATGGTGAGGTTTTATTTAGCGGTAAAGTTGTGATTTTGCCAGCAGATTTCGATATTCAAATTATTCCCGAGACTGCTCAGAAAGGAGTTATTGTACTCTCTGGTATAACGGATGCAAGGGTTGATAAATATTCAAACAATGAAAAAGTAACACTTAAATCAGATTATTTGCAAAACGAGTGTGTTATTGATTGTAATTCATCACAGATACTAGAGAGCACCATCAATTTACGAGTATCCTGGAAAGATGGTTCTAATCTTAAATTGTTATTACCTAAGCCCGTTAGCGGTGGACGGTTTGTAAGTAATGATGGTTCTGTTCATTTTGACGGTGTTGCATCTATAGCACATTTGCATGGCGTGGACGCTGAGCTGTTAACAATATCTTGTGCCGGGAAAGGATATCTTAATATCGAGTTGTTGGATGAAAACCCGATGTCTGAAAAATTTCATTATTTACATGCGGATATTCCATTGTTATCTGGCCGTAATGAAAAATTGCAACAGATTTCACTTTATGAGAATTATAATCTGCTGAACGCCATGCTTGTATGTGCATGGAAAAATGATAGTACATTACGTGTTGATTTTTACTCTGACAGATTTGGTAAGGACAAAACAACACTCAATATTAAACGCTACGATGGCCGTTTTATTGAGAGTGATGAAAGATTGCTGGTTGATATAAAAGATTCTATTGTTTTTCCTTACCATAAAATAGACGACATGGTTGTTGAAGCCATTTCTCTTAATACTCCTGACTTATGCACAGTCCTGCTGAAAAAAGATGAGTCTGGTTATGATTTCTCGACGTTGAATAATCAAGGTGGCCCATGGTTAATTGTGGGTAAAATTGATGGTGCAATTCGTATTGCACCAGTGATTAAATGGATGCTACCTACATTACAGACAGATGATTTATTTCTAAATGCTATATGCAACGCATCGCCAGAACAACGCAAGGAATATTGTAATGCGCTGTTTTTGGAAATGAAAAATAATCCTTTGCAAAACTCTTGTTATTTGTTGGTTGAGTACATTAAAAAATATAAGTTGAATAATAGCTTGCCTTTGCAGGAACTGGATTTATTTAGAGAAATTTCGAGTAATTATTGCGTGGTTGTTCAGTTGTTAATATCATCATGTCTTTCTGGGGATAGTGATGCTATTTATGATATACAGGAGGAATTACCCTTCTCATGGGGATGGATTCCTGTTTCAATATGGAAAGATGTCTTTGAACAGTGTTGGTATTCTCTGGAAAAACAGATTAATGATAAGGCATTTGCATTAAATATACTACAGCCATTTATTGCATTTATAAATCATCAAGCGCATATCGATCGTCGATTAGTTCCCATCGCTAATATGTTGCTTACACATAGTGAGATATTACCTGCAGGTTGCACTGTATTGCCATCTGTAAGCCGCGAGCAGTTTAATGATGCCAAACAGATGTTATTAAGAAACCCAGATAGTTTTGGACGTGTCAGCATTTTTTCTAAAGAGCTTTGGGATAGTGCTATTACTCCAGACCTTAAATCTGTTTTTAATAAATTTTGGATCGAAAACACATATCACACTCGTTTTGAAAAACGTTTTAATTTGATGTTAGTCGCGGCGCTGCTTTCCCAAAGAAATAATAAACTTATGCATCAGCTAACTGCACTTTTTGAATTTCACTATCAGCAAGCCCCGCAGCAATTGGGGGTTATCTATCAGTATTATTTTGAACAAGCAGGAGTATGTCATTGATGAACGTTCAGCAACTGCATTATGCGCCACTTCTAAATCAGCTTCATCAGCGTGCGGTGAGGTCGGTGGTAAGTCAGCTGGCATTGCGGAGCAAGTCGTTGAGTCAATATCTGGAATCTCAATATTTCCAGCCTCCAGGTCTGGGGGGGTCACTGCTTGCAGATCCGGTATTCGAAAGTACTTTTGGCTGGATGCCTGCGGATGAAACAATGGAGGATTTGCGTGACAAACTGATCTCCAGCCCGCTGGTTGATGCTTTGAGCAATGCGCCAGTGCCGTTTCGTCATCAGCTAACTGCGTGGCGAACGATTCTTGAAGACAAGCAGTCCCTATTAGTGAGCAGTGGTACAGGGTCAGGAAAAACAGAATGTTTTATGGTGCCGGTGCTGGAAGATCTTATTCGTCAGCAAAATTTGACCCGGCAGTCACTAACAGGGACGCAGGCTATTTTCTTGTATCCGTTGAATGCGCTAATAAATAGTCAGCAAGAGCGGCTTCGCGAGTGGACTCGCGGGTTTAAAGGGAAGATACGCTTTGCGCTATATAATGGCGAAACCCGGCATACCAAATATGAAGTTCAGGAAGACCAGCTCAAAGTACCTGAACAGGCATTGAGTCGGGAAGCCATTTATGAAGCCCCACCGTCCATCATGGTGACGAATACCACGATGCTGGAATATATGCTGATTCGTCGCAAAGATGCCCCTGTCATTGAAAAGTCCCAGGGAATGCTGAAGTATATCGTCCTTGATGAGGCTCACAGTTATATTGGCTCTCAGGCAGCTGAATTAGCGCTGCTTTTACGTCGCGTCATGCAGGCCTTCAATGTTGGACCTGGTACAGATAAACCTGTGCAAATCATTGCTACCTCGGCCACTATTGGTGAAGATTCTCCTGAAGGTAATAAAGAACTTGCTAAATTTGTTGCCGATCTCGCGGGGGTCACAGAACGTGATGTAAAAGTAGTTCGCGGCTATCGACAAATACCGCCGATATCGGAGTCTCTTATTCGTCATGAATATCCCACATCTTTAGCATCTCTTAACTCACTAAGTTCTCAGGAACTTTACCAACAGCTGTGCCATTACCGTGTGGCCCAGCAATTGCGTCAGGCGTTAACTCGCCCCGGACGCCTGGCGGTACGTTTGAGTGAATTGCTCAATGTTGCCAGAAGAACCTGGCCAGACATTAATCACCGTGAGCTGCTGCAGCTTCTCGATCTGATGGCGAAATCGCGAGAGGGTGAATCTAAATTTTCACTAGCTTTTACGCCATTACGTATGCATGGGTTTATCCGAACACTCGCGGGCCTATGGGCATGTTCAAATAAACAATGCGCACATAAAGCGAGTGAATTAGGTGAGAGTGACTGGCCATTTGGTCAGGTATGGTTTGAACAACGCCAATATTGTGACTGTGGTGCGCCTGTATTTGAAATCTTACGTTGCTCCGGGTGTGGTTCAGCTTATTTGTCTGCCAAGGAGGAAGTGCGCGGTGATGGAACGAGCTGGTTGGTGGCGCAACCTTCTGCTGCCGAAGAGGATGAGTTTGCTCTTGATCTCGATGTTTATTCTGAAGATGAAGATAACAACGAATTAGAAAATAACTCCCAATTTGATCGTCTTATAGCGAGCGATGGTGAAAAATATATCATTTCACTGGAGGAAGCGACGGCGGGTAAAATCGACCGCGAGGCGCAAAAGCACTATGAGATAAATCTGCTAAGACCTGAATCTCGAGGTGAGGGACGCAATAATTCCTTTGCTTGTGTTTGTTGTGGTGACACCCAACGGAAAAATAATCCTTTGTTCCGTCCGCTTCGACTCGGTGCACCCTTTTTTTTAAATGAAATTATTCCTACTCTGCTTGAATTTTCGCCTTTACCGCAAACAAGAGAAGAGCAGTTAGGACCGTTTAATGGTCGACGTTTGCTCACCTTTACGGATTCACGTCAGGGAACCGCCCGTATCTCTGCCCGATTACAGCAGGACGCAGATAAAGCTACGTTACGAACCCTTTGTTATCAGGAACTGGCAAATATTAATGAGCCATCAGTAAAGCTCAGTCCGGCACATTGTGCATTGTTAGAGAGTTTTATTACCCAGTTTTCTATCCCTCCGTTAAAAAATTCCATCGACGCACTGAGAAAAGCGATGGTTTCGAATGAGAAGCTTAGCCCAGCAGACGTTCAGGCGCTTAGAATTATCGAGCCGATGGTTAGTTCCTTAAGTCAGGAACATGCTGAAGCAATGCAAATACTCCTCGTCAATTCAGGCAATCAGCAGAAGAAAACCATGTCGTGGCAAACTCTGTCTGAACAACTTGTTGGCAGTGTGGATCTTGCGGACAGAATGAGAGGCAGTTTTAAAGACTTGTCTGGACTTGAGCTTACTAAACAACAGTTTGCTGATTTTTGTTTATACAGTGAGTTTGGTCGCCGCCCTAAAAATGCCTGGACCCTCGAAAGTCTGGGGCTGGTGGCCATTCACTATCCATTTATTGATAAAGTCACAACCTGCCCGCAGGACTGGAAGACATTATTACCCGACCCCGATAAGCAATTACCGGAATGGCGTAATTTATTGAAGATTACCCTTGATTTCTTTATACGTGAAAACAGTGCCGTTTTTTACGAAAACGAGGAGTACCCTCGCTGGATGGGTGCACGTTTCCCGGTAAAAATGCTGCAGGGGCCAGATAAAAAATACAAAGGGCAGAAACGTGATCAACTTTGGCCACAAATACGCGATCGTCATTATAACCGGGTCATTAAGCTATTAATTGCTGTCTTTCCGGCAATACAGCCTGAGCAGGCTCACTGGAAAGCGCTGGTTAATTACTTAATGAATGAGGTCTGGGAAGCTATTCGACCATGCCTGCGTCAGTTTGAATCGGGTTATCAATTGGACATTAAACAACAAGCTGAATTTTACAGTCCAAAGCAAGTCTGGCGTTGCCCCTATACTCGCCGTGCGTTAGATGTCACTTTATTGGGTTATTCTCCGTATTTACCAGGTAGCAAAGAGATAGCACCTGAAAAAGCTGTATTGATTGAAATGCCTGAGCTTCCTGCGCGTCACTGGCGTTTATCTGGTGGTGGAGAAATGGCGCGAGAAGAGCGCCTGCACTGGCTGGAATGTAATGAACGCATTCAACATGCTCGGGAGGAGGGGGTATGGTCTACTCGCAGTGATCGATTGGCCCTGAAAGATAGCTGGTATCGTCTGGAGGAACACTCAGCGCAGCGAACACCAGAGAAGAACCAGTTTAATGAAAAACAATTTAAAGCAGGGAAAGTCAATGTGTTGAACTGTTCCACGACCATGGAAATGGGCGTGGATATTGGTGGTATGAGTTTGGTCGCGATGAATAACGTTCCTCCGGCTCCGGCGAATTATTTGCAGCGTGCTGGCCGTGCTGGCCGTCGCGGTGAAAGCGCATCTGCCGCCATTACGTTATGTAAAAACACCGCGCATGGAATGGAGGTATTCAAAGACCCTCTCTGGGCGTTCAACACCGTTGCGAGTGCCCCACGGGTTCGTTTTGGTAGCAGTAGTATTGTTCAGCGGCATGTTAACGCATTGGTTTTAGGTGCGTTTTTACGGGCTGAAGTTCCTGATGCGACAAAACTGAGTTGTAAATGGTTCTTTGAAGGTGATGAGAGCCAGTGTCTTCGTTTTCTCCATTGGTTAAATCATCAGGCCGATCAGCTGGCGGATAAACTTAAACGCCTTACCCAGGGAACTGTACTGATGTCATTGACGCCGCCACAGCTCTTGACTCGTACGCAAACGATGATGCAGCTGGTTGATACTCGTTGGAGAAGCCAACTTGCCATACTGTTGGAAAACATCGAAGCGTTGAAAGCAGATAACAGCGCGTGGGAAGAAACGCCAGCAGGCAAAGCAATCACTTATCAGCTTCGTGATTATCGCGGTGCTTATCTGTTTTCTAAACTCATCAGTGAAGCGTTCCTGCCGGGTCATGGTTTCCCGGTTGGCGTGGTCAATTTCAATTATCTGACTGCGGATGAACTGGAAAGACGTCGCGCAATAAAAGCCACTCAGGCTGACCCTAATGAAGGGGGAGAAAACTTTTCTCGCCGCATTGAAAAACTGCCCAGCCGTGACCTGCCCACAGCATTACGTGAATATGCTCCTGGTGCTGATGTGGTATTGGGCGGAAAAGTATATCGTTCCTCGGGTATTATGCTTGGTAAAGTACTTGCCAGCGGGCAGGAGCTGTCTGGCGATCATCATATTCCGTGGTTCTGGCATTGCCGTAAATGCGGCGCGGGAGCGACCAGCGCCACCCGGCCTGTCGAATGTTGCCACTGCAAGGCAGATATACAGCAGCTTGATGTGAAGCGGTATTTACAGCCTGTCGGTTTCGCGACAGACATTCGTTATCAGGCACATAATGATGTATCCATGCCTGCGCAACTTCCCTGGAAAGATCCTCGTGTTCTTGTACCTTCTTCGGTATGGGTCTCCTTACCCGATGCTGGACTCGGACGTTACCGTTTTAGTCATAGCGGGGAATTGTTCCACTTTAGTGAGGGTGAAATTGGTCATGGCTACGCAATTTGTCTTTCCTGTGGCCGGGCAGAATCTCAAACCCAGCCCCAGCGTACTCCGGAGAATCTAAAGAACCCGGAGAAGGAAAATACACACTACCTGTTGAGAGGCGGTAGTAATGATCGGCAGGGGAACAATAAATTGTGCCACGGTCATGTTCATAAAGATCTGTGGTTGGGATATAGCAGCCGTACAGATATGGTTGAGCTGCAACTCAGTGATGATAGTGGCTTACTGATCAGGGATGATGTTGCCGCGCGTTCCCTTGCGGTTGCTTTGCGTGAAGGATTAGCGCATAAATTGGGTATCGAAAATACTGAGCTGGGCGTGACGACACAGCAAGCGCGCGATATCGATGGCTTCACTGGATATTCTATCTTTATTTACGATAATAATGCTGGTGGTGCGGGTTATGCAGTGCAATTGATCGATAATTGGTCGGATGTCTTTAATTACGCCAGAAAATTGCTCGATTGCAGCTGTGATAAATTCTGCCACCACTGCTTGCTCAGCTACGACAGTCAGCATTATGTCGGCAAATTAGATCGTCACCAGGCATTAACCCTGCTCACTAATCTTCGTCTACAGCGGCTTAATCTCGCGCCAGAATATCAGTACTTCGGAGAAAGTAGTCGGGTTGAAACCAACCCACTCAGTTTGCGTATTGCGCAATGCCTGAACAGCGAGGTTTATGATTCTTGCTCGTTGGTTCTTGCTGGGTCGCAGGAACAGTGGAGTTTTGCGCAATGGCCATTATTTAAAGAGTTACTCCAGTTTGCTTCCTCTGGGGGCAATGTTGAGTTGCTGATTGCCACGCAGCTGGAAAACTTAGCTGATAGCACCAGACATCAGCTTTCCGCGCTAGCGGCGATACCGGGTGAATGCTTGCAAGTGAAATCTATAGACACTGCGCAACTTGTGCAAGGGAATGGGCACTTACTGGCACAGGTCACTCGTGAGGGGCAAACCCAACAGTGGGCCGCTGCCGACAGTGCCACCGTTTCGCCCGGTGAATTATGGGGACAAAGCTCGGCATCGCCGGTAGTGACGATTAAAGGGGCGTCCAGAAAAACATTCTCGGGTCAGACTTTGAGTGCAGAAGACTTACTGCCAGCATTGCCCGCCGGGGCGGTACGCATCAATCTCAGCCAACAACTTGACGGTCAGGTGGAAGGTTTTGGTTCGCGTTTCTGGGCACTGATAGCTCAGCAGCATGCTGGCTGGAAGAAGGTTTTTACTAATGGACGCGAAATTACTCACGTCCATTATAGTGATCGTTATCTCAATAGCCCATTTACTGTACGTTTGTTAGGTGAAATTTTGACGGAATTGGTTGAACAGGGGCTGGCAGAACGTGCCGAACTCACTGTTTCAGTTAAAAAGTTAGAGTACAGTTCTCGCCAACACGATTCACTCTATAACGCATGGCTTGATGAGCAGGATCGCCAGCAAGTTATGACCACGTTGCTGGAAGAGGGCTACCTTGGGCCAGCCTGGTCAGGGAAAATCTCATGGTTAGCAGGAGATAATCAGAACACCGATCACGGACGTGAACTGACCGTGACCTTCAGCGATGGCAGTGAACATTATGTGTTGCTCGATATGGGACTGAGTTACTGGCGTTGTACAGGTGACACATTCTTCGATTTTTCAGGACGAATACCGAATCAGGTCGAGCGCCTGGCAACATGCCGGGCATTGGTTATAGCCCCGGATAATGGATTGAAGAGTTATATCATCGCAGGCTAAACGAATTCTCCCCCACCGACTCAGTGTGGGGGAGTTGACTCAGCTCACTTTTTAACTATCGTTGTTTGAAATTTATACGTGATTTCTGCGCATTACATTCCATTTTATACCCCCTGACGCGGCCCTTCATGTTATCTTTAAAGCCCCCTTTTTTATCGCAGTGTGCAGCGACATATCGCTCGGGATAGTGTTATCACCACTGCCTCATACAGACAGAAAAACCGATGAATAAGCAAAATTATGCACCTGGAATGCGGGTGGTTATTCGTGATGCAGAGTGGCGCATTCGCCGGGCGGATGACAGCGGAGATGGTGGTTACCTGCTGACCTGTGATGGTATTTCGGAGCTGGTACGCGGTAAAGAAGGGCTGTTTCTAACAAAGCTGGAGCAAAAAGTCGAGATTCTCGATCCAGCAAAAACAAATCTGGTGGAAGATGAGTCGGCCAATTACCAGGCGGCTCAATTGTACATAGAGAGCCAGCTACGCCAACGCGTCCCGACTGACAGCAAAGTCCATTTTGGACATCAGGCTGCGATGGACTCCATGCCATTTCAGCTCGATCCCACGCGCATGGCGCTGGCGCAGCCGCGTCAGCGGATATTAATTGCTGATGCGGTAGGGCTGGGTAAAACGCTGGAAGCCGGTATCCTGGTTTCAGAACTGATTCGCCGTGGACGTGGCAAACGCATTCTGGTGCTGGCGGTTAAATCCATGCTCACGCAATTCCAGAAAGAGTTCTGGAGCCGTTTTGCTATTCCATTGACGCGGCTTGACTCCGCTGGTTTACAAAAGGTGCGTAACCGCATCCCAACCAACCACAACCCGTTCCATTATTTCGATAAGACCATTATCTCCATCGATACCCTGAAACAGGACATCGAATATCGCCATCACCTGGAAAACGCCTGGTGGGATATTATTGTTATCGATGAAGCGCATAATGTCGCTGAACGTGGGACCAGCTCTTTGCGCAGCAAACTGGCAAAATTGCTCGCCGGGCGCAGCGATACGCTGATTATGCTTTCAGCTACGCCGCATGACGGTAAGGCTGAAAGTTTTGCCAGCCTGATGAATATGCTCGACCCGACGGCCATTGCCAATCCGAAAGAGTATGAATACGCCGATTTTGCCGATAAAAATCTGGTTGTGCGTCGCTTCAAAAAAGACGTGAAAGATCAGATGGCTGGCGAGTTTCCGGAACGTAATATCGTCAAACTCACGCACCCGGCAACCGGGGCCGAAGAAGAAGCTTATCGTCGGCTGGTTGAGAGCCAGTTCCGTGACGATGATGATGAAGACTCGCGGTCAAATAAAGGCCGCCTGTTCAAAATTACGCTCGAAAAAGCGTTGTTCTCCAGTCCAATGGCATGTGCCAGCGTGGTGGCTAACCGCCTGAAGCGGCTTGAGAACTGCAAAGAAATAAACAGTCAGAGCCAGATTAACGAATTAGAGTCACTGCTGCTGGCGCTCAATAATATTGATGCCAGCCAGTTCAGCAAGTATCAGTTGTTGCTGGAGACCATCCGTAACGATCTCTGCTGGAAAGCGAATAACACGGAAGATCGTCTGGTGATCTTTACCGAGAGTATCAAAACGCTCGAGTTCCTTGAGCAGCAACTGCGCTCCGATCTCAAGCTGAAAGACGATCAAATTGCCACGTTGCGAGGCGATCAGGGCGATACAGTTCTGATGGAAACCGTCGAAGCGTTTGGCAAATCCCAGTCTCCGTTACGCCTGCTCATCTGCTCGGATGTCGCGTCTGAAGGTATCAACCTGCATCACCTCAGCCATAAAATGATTCACTTCGATATTCCGTGGTCGCTGATGGTATTCCAGCAGCGTAACGGACGTATTGACCGCTACGGACAAAAACACCAGCCACAGATCCGTTACTTGCTGACTGAAGCCAGTGAACCGCAGATCAACGGTGATATGCGTGTGCTGGAAGTGCTGATCAATAAAGACGAACAGGCGCAGAAGAATATCGGTGACAGCTCCGAATTTACTGGCAAATTTACGCAGGAAGAGGAAGAAGAGCAGGTTGCTGAATTCATGATGCAGGACGATGGCGCCAGCCTGTTCGACGACCTGTTGAATAGCAATGTCACTGAAAATTCTGAACACGACCTGTTTGGCGAAATCTGCAGCGCAGTGTCCAGCGATGCTTCGATCGTGACCGAAAGCGACATTAGTCTGTTTGATAATGAGCAGGCATACTGCGAAAAAGCGCTAGGCTATCTGAAGGCCTGCGGCCAGACCGTGCAATACAATACCTTGCCTGATAACACCTTATCGCTGGTCGCACCGGAGGAGTTACGCCGTCGCTTTAACCAGTTACCGCCGGAAATTGCGCCGGAAAACTGGCAGCTTTATCTAAGCCAGGACAAAACCGTTATCACGGAAGCCATTTCGCGTGCGCGCGGTGAGCAACATGCCTGGCCCGATGTGCAGTATCTCTGGCAAATTAACCCGGTCGTGCAGTGGTTAGACGACAAAATTCAGTCTGCCTTTGGTCGCCACCAGGCTCCGGTGATGCGCCTGCCGCACCTGTTTGAGCCTGATGAAGACCATTTCATCCTTTCCGGGTTGTTCCCGAACCGTAAGTCGCACCCGATGGTGAACCCGTGGCTGGTGGTGAGCTTTAACCGCGAAACGTTAAGCGGTAGCCTGCCCTTTGCTGAGTTCCTGAAACGACATCCGCAATTGAGAAGCAAACTGACTAACAGTGGTGGTAAAGATCGTAACCACCAGCGTCAGCAGGATCTGCTGGAAGCGGCAATCGCCCATGCGCGGGATGTGTTTGTTCACGATCGAAATGCTTTTGAGGAGCATATCAATCAGCAGCTCAATGAGCATCTGCAAAAGCTGGACGTTCTGCGAGGGCGTCAGCTGAGTCAACTGGAGCTGGATTTTGCCGATAATAAACAACAGCTTTCAGTGAAACAGAGCCGCAAAGAACAACGTCAGCGCGAAATCGAACACAATTTTGACAGCTACATCCAATGGATTGAGGACACCATGACCACCGAAAAAGAGCCCTACATCCAGGTTATTGCTGTAATCACCGGAGCGGAGGGCTAATCATGGCGCTGGTCGGTATTAATAACGAAAACGAGTTTTACTCTAACCACTATCTGGGCGAAGTCTTTACCAGCGATATCCGCGATGTACTGGAACCCTGGATTAACCAGGAAAATGCCGCTCGCGAAGCTGAACGCGCAGCCCGTGAGCTGGGCAAAGAGGTTGAGGCGGGCTACCGCGCGCCGTGGAACCAGCTTAACAGCCTGGCGACAGAGTTTTTCCGCAAACTCACTGATCATGAAAAACAGCGCCAGATCCCGCAGCGTCTTGCCGATCAGCGCACTCGCTGGCAGCCGCTGTTAAAGGCATTGGGTTATGAACTCAATCCGCACATTCAGATGCTGGATGACGATACGCCTTTGCCGGTACTGGCTCGTTACAACAGTACCGACGGCAGCCCGTGGCTGTGGATTGTTGAAGCACATGATCAGGATGAAGGAACGCTGGATCCGCTGGCGCTGTCGCTGCTGACCGCGCAGTTCCCGGCAGATACCGATAAACATAAGCGCGACAGTCTGCGTAAAAAAGCGAACGGCGAATACCGTAGCTGGCAGGATCTGCTCTCCACGGTGGTCTTCACGCAAAATGAACCGCCGCGTTTTGTACTGCTGCTTGGCAATCGCCAGCTGTTATTGCTGGATCGTACTAAGTGGGCGCAAAACCGTCTGCTGCGTTTTGATTTTGAAGAAATTTTAAGCCGTCGTGAAACGGATACGTTGAAAGCGACGTCGGTGTTGTTACACAAAGACTCGCTGTTACCCGGCAGCGGTGCGCCATATCTCGATTCGCTGGATGACAATTCGCACAAACATGCGTTTGGCGTGTCGGAAGATCTGAAATATGCCCTGCGTGAGAGCATTGAGCTGTTGGGTAATGAAGCGATGCGTTATCTCATCGACAACGAGCTGGCTTATTATACCGGGAAACGTGCTATTAACCCGGATGAGTTGAGCCGCGAATGCCTGCGGTATATGTATCGTCTGTTGTTCCTGTTCTATATCGAAGCGCGCCCGGAACTGGGCTATGCGCCGATGACCGCCAAAACCTATCTACAGGGCTACAGCCTGGAAACGCTGCGCGATCTGGAGATGATCCCGCTGACCAGCGAAGAAGATCGCAATGGGCGCTACTTCCACGATAGCCTGAATATGCTGTTCAAACTGGTGCGTGACGGCTACAGCGGCGGCGTGAAAATGCAGGGCGACCTGGAGAGCGGCGACCGGATCACTATTCATAGCCATCAGTTCAGCGTACCGCGCCTTGAAAGCCATCTGTTTGAAGCGAGTAACACCCGTATTCTTAACCGCGTGGTGTTTCGCAACGAAACCCTGCAACAAATTATTCAGGCGATGTCGTTAAGCCGCCCGGGTAAAGGACGTTTCAACCGCCGGGGGCGTATCTCCTATCGTCAGTTGGGTATCAACCAGTTAGGTGCAGTGTATGAAGCGCTGCTCTCCTATCGAGGATTCTTTGCCAGTGATGACCTCTACGAGGTGAAAAAAGCTGGAGAAGAGTTTAACGAGCTGGAGACTGGCTATTTCGTTAGCAAAGACGAGATCGGTAAATACCACGACGATGAGAAGGTCTACGAAAAAGACGGCAGCCTGCGTATTCACCGTAAAGGCAGCTTTATCTACCGCATGGCCGGGCGAGACCGCGAAAAATCAGCCTCTTACTACACCCCGGAAGTACTGACCCGATCGTTAGTCAAGTATGCCCTGAAAGAACTGTTTAAAGAGCAGATTGATCCGATTACCGATCCGCATGCCAAAGCCGATGCCATCTTAAACCTCACCGTGTGCGAACCGGCGATGGGCAGCGCGGCGTTCCTTAACGAAGCCATCAACCAGCTGGCGGAAGCTTACCTGTTCCACAAACAGCAGGCGGAAGGTCGCCGCATTCCTCAGGATCGCTACACCCAGGAGCTGCAACGGGTGAAAATGTACATTGCCGACAACAACGTATTCGGCGTGGACTTAAACCCGGTGGCGGTGGAGCTGGCGGAAGTGTCGCTGTGGCTGAACGCCATCAGCGGCGATGCATTTGTACCGTGGTTTGGCTACCAGCTGCACTGCGGCAACTCGCTGGTTGGGGCGCGGCGTCAGGTGTTCAACAAGAGCGAGCTGACCTACAAAAAAGCGAAAGATCCGAGCTGGCTTAACAGCGAACCGGCCGAGCTGGCGATGAATGTTCCACGCGAAGAGAAGCAGATTTTCCACTTCCTGCTGCCGGACAGCGGCATGGCCAACTACAGCGACAAAACCGTTAAGCAGCGCTATCCGGATGATTTCAAAGCGTTGGACAGCTGGCGCAAAGAGTTTACCAAAAGCTTTGCACCGCATGAGATTGCCGATGTGCAGCGCATTAGCGGCAAAGTAGAAGCGCTCTGGAACACGTTCCGTCAGCAGCTGAAAGCCGAGCGCCAGAAAACCGCCGACAATTACCCGGTTTGGCCTGCGGATAACACGGCCCAAGTCCGCTCTTCTTTAAGCAGTAAAGACGAAACCTTCAGCGGTCGCCTTGAAGATAACAGTAGCTATCAGAAACTGCGTTGGGTGATGGACTACTGGTGCGCGCTGTGGTTCTGGCCAATCGACAAAGCGGATGAACTGCCGGATCGCGGCATGTGGCTGATGGAGATGGAGACTCTGCTCGATGGTATTGTCGTCACGGAAAGAGTCACTGAAGCCGCAGAACAGGCCACCGGCGATCTGTTTGCCGACGAGGGCATGGTGCGTGAAGAGTCTTCGCTGTTTTCCGGTGCTGGTCGCCTGAAAACCGATGTGCTGTTCCGCCATTTACCACGTCTGGCGATAGTCGATGCGCTGAAAAAGCAGCACCGTTTCTTCCATTGGGATCTAGAATTCTGCGATCTATTTGCCGAGCGCGGCGGCTTTGACCTGATGCTCGGAAACCCGCCGTGGTTGAAAGTGGAATGGCAGGAAGCCGGCGTGCTGGGCGACTACGAGCCGGAGTTTGTGCTGCGTAAGCTGAGCGCCTCGAAGCTGGCGATGTTGCGTGTTGATACCTTTAATCAGATTCCGGCGCTGGAAGCGGCCTGGCGCAGCGAGTATGAAGGTTGTGAAGGGATGCAAAACTTCCTGAATGCGCAGCAGAACTACCCGGTACTGCGTGGTGTGCAGACTAATTTGTATAAATGCTTCCTGCCGCAGGCCTGGCGCCTTGGGGCGCAGAAAGGTGTGTCAGGGTTCCTGCACCCGGAAGGGATTTATGATGACCCGAAAGGAGGGCAGTTGCGTGCGGCAGTGTACCCGAGACTGAGGGCGCATTTTCAGTTTCAGAATCAGCATATGCTTTTCCCAATTGGTCACAGGGTTAAATTCAGCATTAATATTTATACGGCTTCACAGAATCAATTTGTCGGTTTTATCAATATGGCTAACCTTTTCTCAGCCAAAACGATCGAGCTTTGCCTTGCACATGATGGTTCCGGTGAAGTTGGTGGCATTAAAGATGATGAAACAGGTTCCTGGAATGAAGCGGGGCATCAAAGCCGTATTTTGACCGTTGGAATGGAACGGCTTGCACTATTTGCCACCCTTTATGATGAAGAGGGAACGCCGGCTCTTGAAGCTCGACTCCCTGCGCTTCATGCTGAACCTCTTGTTTCTGTACTTGAAAAATTCGCTAAGCAACCTAAACGGCTGGGGGATTTGCAGGGGGAATATTTCTCCACCGTCATGTTTGATGAAACATATGCTCAAGCTGATGGAACAACTAAACGGCATACCCAATTCCCGGAAGACGCATCCCAATGGATTCTGTCTGGTCCGCACTTCTATGTTGGAACACCGCTTTATAAAACGCCGAGAGCAATTTGCACAGAGAAAGGACATTATGACTGCCTGGACTTGCTAACTCTGCCCGACGACTATTTGCCGCGCACTAACTACATTCCGGCATGTGATGCACAGGAATATGTCAAACGTACTCCACGCGTTACATGGACTGAACCTGGTGAAGATGAGCCGAGGAAGGTGACGGATTATTATCGTCATATAAATAGAAGAGCCATTGGTAGTTCTTCGGAGCGAACTGCTATAGGTGCAATTATACCCAAAGATGTAGCCCATATAGATGGGGGATTCTCATTAACTTTCAAAGACACTAAACAACTGGTGATTTTCAATACCAGCTTTAATTCCTTACCTTTTGACTTTGTAATTAAAACAACGGGTAAAAGCGATTGTCGGGCGGAATTAGTGAGAATTTTACCAATGCTTTCAGATGTAGGGGCAAGGCTATTTGCTCGTGGCTTAGTTAATAATGTAATAACAGCGCATTACTCCGAGCTTTGGCAATCTTGCTATACCCCAGATTTTAACACCCAACGCTGGAGCCGAAATCTCCCGCAACTTCCACAAGATATCTTCGCCAACCTGACTCCAGAATGGCAGCGTAACTGCGCTTTACGCTCCGACTACAGCCGCCGTCAGGCGTTGGTAGAAATCGACGTGCTGGTGGCGCAGGCGCTAGGGTTAACCCTTGAAGAACTGCTCACCATCTATCGCGTTCAGTTCCCGGTGATGCGCCAGTACGAAGCCGATACCTGGTACGATCAAAACGGCCGCATTATCTTTACTCCAAGTAAAGGCCTGGTGGGCGTTGGCCTGCCGCGTACCGCGCGTAAAGCGGACCTGAAAAACGGTTTTGTCTTTAATGTCGACAGCCCAGACTGGACCGGCGGCGACTGCACCGATCAAGCTATTGGCTGGGATGATGTCAAGCATCTGCAAACCGGCACTGTTAGCGTCACTTTTGATGACTATACCCGCAGCGATGAAGGCGAGCGCCGAACCGTCATTTGGCAGGCTCCGTTTATCAAACCCGACCGCGAAGACGACTATAAAGTGGCCTGGGCATTCTTTGCACAAGATAAGGAGAGCGCCTGATGCTGCCTTCCGTTGTTAGTCGGCAGGTTGCCGACAGCGTTGCTTCCTTTTTACGGGCTGCCTTTCCGCTTAACAGCCCGCTGTTTAACGGTGAAGAAAACAATAACGTCTCGATGCTGGAACAATTTCTGTCCCAGCCGGAAACGTTGCTGAAAGGACCGTATCTTTCCGCTCAGCTGCCGTTTCGTAAAAGTGATTTACCGCTGAACTTCTTCCCTAACCTGACGCTGCCGTTCCCACCACATGCGCATCAGGCGCAGGCGTTCCAGCGCCTGGGTATCGAGATGCCTCAGCCGACGCTGGTGGCGACCGGGACGGGTTCCGGTAAAACGGAATGTTTTATGTTCCCGCTGCTTAACCATTGTGCTGGGGCATCAGAGGCCGGTGTTAAAGCGATCATCATTTATCCAATGAACGCCCTGGCAACCGATCAGGCCAGCCGTTTCGCTAAAACCATCGCCAGCGATCCGCAACTACATGGCAAAGTGACTGTCGGCCTGTTTGTCGGCGACAGTGAAATCGAGCCCAGCAAAAAGATGTCTGCGGATAAAGTCATCACCTGCAAACATACCCTGCGTGAGAATCCTCCGGATATCCTGCTGACCAACTATAAGATGCTGGATTACCTGCTGATGCGCCCCGGCGATCAGAAACTCTGGCGCTATAACCAGCCTGGGTCGCTGCGTTATCTGGTGGTGGATGAACTGCATACGTTTGATGGTGCGCAGGGGTCGGATCTGGCCTGTCTGGTGCGCCGCTTAAAGCATCATATTGGTGTCGATGACAAGCGTTTTGCCTGCGTGGGGACGTCGGCTACCGTAGGTGACGAACTGGGACAACTACTCGATTACGCGAAAACGATCTTTGATCAGCCGTTTAGCGATGACGCGGTTATTCGCGAAGATCGCTACACGGCGGCAGAGTATCTGCAAGGTTATACCATCGAGTACAGTCAGTATCCGGGCCAGGATGCCAGCGCTGCGCTGGATCCGCAAACGTACGCCAGCCCGGTAGACTATCTGAACGGACAAATTCCGCTGTGGTTCCCGGATAGTTCACTGCAATTACCTGCCGATCTGGACAGCGATTTCGGACGTGAAAAGCGTATTGAGTTGGGCGCATTGTTACGTCGCCACAGCATCCTGCACGTACTCCTTGAGGATTTGCAGGGGGGAATTTTGTCGGAACAGCAGTGCCTGGAAAATCTCCAGGTGATGCTGGCGGAAAGCGCCGGGCATGCGACCCGCGTGCTGCAAAGCATTCTGGCACTGATTGCCCAGGCGCGCCTGGAGGTTCCAGAAAAACAGGAAGATTGGGAAAAGCGCCTTCAGGCGAATAAAGCACGCCCCGTTCTGCCCTTTGTGCAACTACGTTCTCAGCTGTGGTTGCGCGAGATGCGCCGCCTGGTCGCCAGCGTGTCAAAAACACCTGAGCTTGTTTTTGCCGATGATGTCGCGGTGGAAGATCGCGAACATTATCTTCCTGTTATTCACTGTCGTGACTGCCATGCTACCGGTTGGGCGAGCCTGCGCCATGGTCAGAGTGTTCAACTCGAAACCGACCTGGACGGTATTTATCGTCAGTTCTTCGAAAAAGGCCGTTCTATTGTACTGGCCTTCCCGGACAACAACGATAAACCGGTCAGTGGAGTTCACCAGAAACTGTGCCCTTCCTGTTTAAAGCTCAACAAGCAGACTAACGTACAGTGCGGGCATTGTGGCCATACTGATCTGCTACAAGTACTCATCCCGAATATGCTCAAAGAGCGTAAGGATGAGCTGGAATTTGCCAACGAATGCCCGTACTGCAACAGCAAACAGGGTATTTCGATTCTTGGGTCACAGGCAGCCAGCCTGTCGGCGGTGATGATCCATCAGCTTTATGGCAGCCAGTTCAACGAACATAAAAAACTGATTACGTTTTCTGACTCGGTACAGGATGCCGCACACCGCGCCAGTTTCTTTACCGCCCGAACCTGGCCGCTGATGGTACGCGGACAGATCGCCAGCGTGTTGGGTGAAAAAGAAACGTTACCGTTGGATGCCTTTGCGGCACGCGTCTGCCAGCAGACGCGTGAACGTTCACCGGATGATGCTCATTTTGCCGCGAGCTTCATCGCGCCCAACATGCAGTGGATGAACGATTACCAGACGCTGAAAAACGAAGGCCAATTGGCTGAGACTTCCGATTTACCGGAGCTGGTTTCGCTTCGTCTCGACTGGGAGGTATACAGCGAATTTACCCTACGCGCACGAATTGGCCGTACGCTGGAGGCCACCGGTTATGCAACTGCAGGAATTGATATTGCACGTTTCAATTCAGCGATAACGGCGCTTCACCAACAGCTTGTCGAAGAGCTGGGTGATGAAATGGTTGGGGTCAGCGTTGAGCAGGTGGCACACCTGGTGATTGGCGTTCTTTGGCATCAGCGGCAGGCAGGCGCTGTTCTGCATCCGGCGTTCGAAAGTTATCGTCGTGAGGGTAAGACCTTTATGATGACGCAGAAGGAGCGAACTTCACGCTATATGCCATCTATTGGTCCGAAAACGCGTAAACCGGCCTATGCCTCGTTTGAAAAAATAAATGGTTTCCATCGATTGATTGGTGCGAAATCCAACCCCAGCTGGTATCAGCATTGGATCAACCGCACACTCAGCAACGGTAATAATCTGTTTATCAGCAGCCTGGCAGAGACGGTTTTACGACGTCTGTTTGCGGCACTGAAAATGGCCGGGTTGGTAAAAGATTTTGATACAAAAGGCAAAGAAGCATGGGGGCTAGTACCTTCGGCGCTGGTGGTGAGCCGCGATGTTGTTCAGCTAAACTGCTCTTGCTGTCGTGAGGTTGTTCGGGCGCCGGCCGATCAGGGGTGGCACTGGCGAAACGCGCCATGCCTTTCTCTGCGCTGCGAAGGCCGCTATCAGGAAGCTGAAAATACAGTGACCTGGCACTGGGATAATATGGACATCGCGCGTGTTCAGGGGGCAGAGCATACCGGATTACTGAGCCGTGAAGATCGTGAGGCTACGGAACAATCGTTCTACCGCGGTAATCAGCCTTGGAATATCAACCTGCTTTCGGCAACACCGACGCTGGAGATGGGTATCGATGTGGGTGACCTTTCTACGGTATTACTCTGTTCTGTTCCACCCGCCCAGGCTAATTACTTACAGCGTATTGGTCGTGCCGGGCGTAAAGACGGCAACGCGCTTAACATCACGGTGGCTGAGGGGAATCCGCACGATCAGTTCTTCTTTGAAGAGCCTCTGGGGATGATGCAAGGGCAGGTACAGGCCCCTGGTGTGTTCCTGAACGCAACGGCTATCCTGGAGCGTCAGCTGGCCGCATTCTGCATGGACAACTGGGTGAAAACTGGCATCCCGGCATCTGCTATCAGCAAAAATGTGAAGCAGATGCTGGACGAGCTGGAGTTTGGACACAAGTCTGGGTTCCCATATAACTTCCTGCGTTATGTTGATCAGCATCATGTGTATATTGCTGAGCAGTTCTCGTCTATCTTCCCTGACCTTACGGAAGACACACGTTCACAGCTCCTGTCATATTTGCAAGGAGCACCAGGGCAACGTTCTCTGGTTCAACGTATCGAACAAGCATTAAAACTGCTGGTGGAAGATCGCAAATCGTTGCGTTCCCGGATTGATAAACTCAAGCGCAGTATCGACAAGCTGGAGAGCGATCCGCACGATCAAAACTTTGACAGCGATATGCGCGAGTTGACTTCGGAACGTCAGGCGCTAATGACGCTGGTGAACCAGATCAATAACAAGCAAACGCTTAATTTCCTTACCGATGAAGGATTACTTCCCAACTATGCCTTCCCGGAGGCCGGTATTACGCTGCGTTCTGTGCTGTGGCGGCGCAAGGACGGTGGGGAAACGCGTGAGTATCAGAACACGACCTACGAATACGAACGTCCGGCTTCAACGGCGCTGGCTGAACTTGCCCCGTTGAATAACTTCTATGCGGGCGGGCATAAAGTAGAAATCGAACAGATTGATCTTAAAGTGTCTGAGCCAGAAAACTGGCGTATTTGCAGCCACTGTAACTACAGCGAGAATATCGATCAGACCGGCGATCAGCATAAATACTGTCCAAAATGCGGCACACCAGGTTGGGCTGATGCTGGGCAAAAAACGACGTTACTGAAGCTTCGCCAGGTTTATGCTCGCTCAAGCGCCCGTGACAGCCAGATCAGTGATGAGAGCGATAGTCGCGAACCGGCATTCTTCCAGCGACAGCTACTGGTCAGCTTCGAAAAAGAGGATGTATCGGCCGCTTATGCTATTGATGAAGGAGAAATCCCGTTTGGCTTTGAGTTTTTGAGCAAAGTCACTCTGCGAGATATCAACTTTGGCAAAATGGCGGATGATGCCAATGAACTGATGATCGCAGGAGAGGCAAAGAAACGCACCGGGTTTAAAGTTTGCCTCGGCTGCGGCATGGTGCAGCGCCCTCGCGATCATGAACCTCGTCATGACCTGAGCTGTAAATATCGCGCTGAACCCGAAAAAGCGAAGTTTGAAGATTATCTCTACCTTTATCGCCAACTGGAATCTGAGGCATTGCGTATCCTGCTGCCAGTGACCAGCTACAGCAACGATCGCGTGGTGGAAGCCTCCCTGGGTGCAGCCATTCAGCTTGGGCTTAAACATTACTTCAAAGGTAACGTGGATCATCTGAAAGGCGTGGTGTATCGCGAGCCGGAAAATGAAGGCGAATCCTGGCGACAGTATCTGGTGATTTACGACACCGTACCAGGGGGAACCGGCTCACTCAAAGAATTGATGCGTACACCTGACAACCTGCTGAAATTACTTGAGCTGGCCTACAAGGCGCTAGTGGAATGCAGCTGCAACCATGATACGCATAAAGATGGCTGCTATCGCTGTGTTTACGCTTACCGTGACCGCGGGCGTATGAAGTATGTATCAAGAGATCAGGCGCGTCTCTTACTGGCGAAAATCCTGAAGGCCAGTGCTTCTATACGCGTTATTGATTCCATCAAAAACATTTCGCTTGATGCCATGATGGGGAGTGAACTGGAAAAACGGTTCATTCACTGCCTGCAGGATAACAAAAATCTTCTCGTGAGCCGGAGTTATGCCCATCAGAATGCAGGCTGGATTATTAATACCCGTACAGAACCGGCGATGAGCTGGCATCTCAAAGCACAGGTTGATTTAGGGGTTAAAGAAGGAGTAGGCATCCTTAGCCGACCAGATTATGTGCTCTATCCTCTGATGCAGTCAGAAAAGATAAAACCGGTAGCAATTTTCCTAGATGGTTTTGCTTTTCATAAAGATAGCGTGTCGGATGATGTCCAAAAACGGCAGGCGATTAAAGACAGCGGTAATTTTTGGGTATGGACACTGACCTGGGCTGACCTTCAAGAACAAGGCATTAAACATGTACAGAATGTTATGGGGCTTGGCCATAATCCGGATATGAAACAGCCTAAGTTTTATAACCTGTTCCATGATACAAACTTTGCTACGCTTGAAGGTTCATTCCGGGAGAGAAACAGTTTTGCACTGCTACTCGATTATCTCTCTGATCCCGGTAATAAAACTATGCTATGGCAGAAAATGGCCGCTGCCTTTGCCTGGGTGTGGCTGGATCCTAAAAAGTCGCAGGATACCGGAGCCAAACAAAAGTACGCCTATGAAATGCAGGAGAACGCTCCCGCTTATCGGTTGAATGCACTTTTGCCTGATGAACCTTTTGTATTTGGTGGTTTACTGGATAGCTGTAGTTCATCACAACAGTTCATTGAGCTGGCAGCTGTTGTACCGCAACAAGCCATTAAATCAACGACAAGCATTGAACAAATGCGAAATTGGTTGAGGCTGCATATTTGCTTTGACGATCGTTATTCCCAGGATAATGGCTATGAAGCCGGATTTAACGGTTTCTGGTGGATGGTGAATTTACTGCAGTTCCTGCCAGATATGACATTTACCAGCCGTAAAGCGGTTCATTTACCGCAGGAGGCTGAAACGGTAAAAATACAGACTTCGGTGGTAGTGGATATTCAGCCTGACGAGAGCTGGGCAGAAATACTTGAGTTTGGCTTATTGGGCGCAGAAGAAATCGCTTTGCTTCAGTCGTTATCACTATCGGCACCGACGGTTGGATATGAATTGCAGGATGACGATGGCGAAATTATTGCAGAAGCCGATCTCGCCTGGCCATTACAAAAGCAAGCCTTGATTATTGATAATCAGGAGTTTACTGCTTTATTCGCAAGTAAGGGTTGGCACGTTGCATTCGGGCCAATTGACGAAAATACATTGCAGCATCTGTCCGGAGGTGACAAATGACGATTCCAACGCCAAAGGTGGCACTTTCTGATGGTTTTCTGGGGGCTTTTGCGCGGATTCCTAAAGCGCAGCAAAAAAAGGTCCAGGAATTTATCTCCAAGTTCCGCCAGGATCCGACGAGTAATGGGCTGAACTACGAAAAGATCCACGATGCACGCAGCAATAATGTGCATTCCGTGCGTATTGACCAAACCTACCGGGGGATCGTCCTGAAACCTGAGCAGGGTGCTCTGTATATGCTGATGTGGGTGGATAAGCACGACGAAGCCTACGACTGGGCGCGGCGACATGAATGTGCGATTCACCCGGTAACCGGTGCGATTCAGGTGATTGATACCAGCTATATCAAACCTACCCCCGAGCCGACCGTTGTTGATAAACCCAAACTCTTTGCTGCTTATACGGCAGAGCAGATCCTCGCGCTGGGCATTCCTCCTGTGTTTATTGAGCAAGTGATGGCTCTTGTAGATACTGCAGGGCTGAATCAGCTGGAAAGTGTGATGCCTGCGGAAGCCTGGGAACCCCTGCACTGGCTGGCAGAAGGTCTGGATTACCAGGAAGTGCTGGAGGAGTTTAACGATCACCGTGATGAGCCTGTTGATACCAACGACTTTATTGAGGCGATGGAACGAAGTAAACGTCGTTTCCATGTCGTTGAAAATGAACAGGAGCTACTGCAAATGCTCAATGCGCCACTGGAAAAATGGCGTGTGTTCCTGCACCCGAGCCAGCGAAAACTGGTGGAGTCTCCGGCAAATGGTCCGGTACGTGTATTAGGTGGTGCAGGCACGGGAAAAACAGTTGTTGCGATGCATCGTGCTCGTTGGTTATCCCAACGCCTGGCCGATAAACCCGGTAAAAAAGTTCTGTTCACAACCTTCACCCGTAACCTGGCGGCGGATATTCGGGCCAACCTCCAGCGTTTGTGTAGTCGTGAGGAGATGGCGCGTATTGAAGTTGTTAACATTGATGCCTGGATGAGCGAGCAACTGAAACGCCATGGATATGATTTCCGCGTGGTGTATGACAGCGATGAAGGGCGACGTAAATGCTGGAACTATGCCTTGCAGCAAGTCCCTGCTGAATTGGGATTACCGGATAACTTTTATTCTGAAGAGTGGCAACGTGTTGTTCAGCCGAATGCAGTTTACAGTCGTGAAGAATATCTGAAGGTGAGCCGTATTGGTCGTGGCACGGCGTTATCACGTATTCAGCGCGCGAAAATCTGGCCTGTGTTTGAAGAGTTCCGGGCACAAATGGCGCGAGCCAAACTGCGAGAGATGGGAGATGCCATGCATGAGGCTATCATTCTGTTTAAAGAAAAACAGGTGCAATTGCCTTATAGCAGTATCGTAGTCGATGAAGCTCAGGATATAGGCGCACCGGCCTTTACCCTTATTCGTAGCCTGGTTCCAGAGTCTCCTAACGATCTCTTTATCGTGGGTGATGGACATCAGCGTATTTACCGCAATAAAGTCGTTCTAGGTCAGTGTGGGATTAACGTTCGTGGGCGCCGTAGTAAAAAACTGAAAATTAACTACCGGACTACAGAAGAGACGCGACAGTTTGCTGTCGGGTTGTTAACCGGCGTTAAGGTTGACAACCTGGATGGTGAAACTGATGCCAGCAACGATTATTTATCATTGCTTCATGGTGAAAAACCCATGATCACTCATGCTTCAGATTTTAAAGAAGAGGCTGCGACGATTATCAAGCAAATTCAGGCGTTGTTAGCCAATGATGTCCGTTCCCAGGATATCTGCATTACCGCTCGTACGAAGCATGCTTACGAGCGTTATGCTTCTGCTCTGAATGATGCTGGAATCGAGACCTATAATTTAGGTCAGGATAGTGGTGATAGTGATCAACGCCCTGGTGTGCGTATGGCAACGATGCACCGCATTAAGGGGTTGGAGTTCCAGTATGTGTTTCTTGCGGGCATCAACGATGGTGTTGTGCCGGAAGTCAAAGCAATTGCATCTGATGACCCTGTAGAACAGCGCGATGCATTATTTAATGAACGTGCGCTGCTCCACGTGGCTGCAACCCGTGCGGTAAAAGGGCTGTTTGTTTCATCTTACGGTAAACCTAGTTTTTTACTGGAGCCTGAAAGCGAGTAACCCAGCCAGATAACCAGAAGCTACAGCTTCTGGTTATCTGCATTTTAGCATTCATCAATATCGGCTATTGATTTGCTGATTTGATAAGTGCCAGGAAAGAAAGTGGAACATGGAAGGGCTTTCGCAGTGCACTGATTGCGTGTTGTTAGCCCTGTGGGCATAAGCGACTGACGCAACGAGATGTACATCGATAAATTTCTGACTGAATACGATGACTCGCTAACGGGTGAGTTGAATGTTGATCCGCTTGGGCAATTTGAATCGCCACGGGTTTAACAGACACCTCAGAGTCATTTATGATGACTTAAAGAGAGGTGCCCATGAGCGGTAAACGTTATCCCGAAGAGTTTAAAATTGAAGCAGTCAAACAGGTTATTGATCGCGGTCATTCTGTTTCCAGCGTTGCAACACGTCTCGATATCACCACCCACAGCCTTTACGCCTGGATAAAGAAGTACGGTCCGGACTCATCCACTAACAAAGAACAGTCAGATGCTCAGGCCGAGATCCGCCGACTCCAGAAGGAGTTGAAGCGGGTTACTGACGAACGGGACATATTAAAAAAAGCCGCGGCGTACTTCGCAAAGCTGTCCGACTGAGGTACGCCTTTATTCGTGACAACTCCCTTTGCTGGCCTGTTCGTCTGCTCTGCAGGGTGCTGGATGTTCATCCCAGTGGCTTTTACGCCTGGTTTAAGCAACCGTATTCTCAGCGCCACCAGGTAGATCTGAGACTGACGGGACAGATCAAACAGTTCTGGCTGGAGTCCGGTTGCGTTTATGGTTATCGCAAGAACCATCTGGACTTGCGGGATAGCGGGCAACAGTGCGGAGTGAACAGAGTCTGGCGACTGATGAATCGTGCCGGGATAAAGGCTCAGGTCGGGTACCGGAGCCCGCGGGCACACAAAGGCGAGATCAGTATCGTATCGCCCAACAGGCTCCAGCGACAATTCAATCCGGATGCTCCGGATGAGCGTTGGGTAACGGACATAACTTACATCAGGACCCACGAAGGCTGGCTGTATCTTGCCGTGGTTGTTGACCTGTTCTCACGCAAAATTATCGGCTGGTCAATGCAATCCCGGATGACAAAGGACATTGTCCTGAATGCGCTTCTGATGGCCATATGGCGACGTAATCCTCTAAAACAGGTGCTGGTTCATTCAGATCAGGGCAGTCAGTACACAAGCCATGAGTGGCAGTCATTCCTGAAATCACACGGCCTGGAGTGCAGCATGAGCCGTCGTGGTAACTGTCACGATAATGCGGTTGCAGAAAGCTTTTTCCAGTTGCTGAAACGCGAACGGATAAAGAAAAAGATCTACGGAACACGGGAAGAAGCCCGCAGCGATATTTTCGATTACATCGAAATGTTTTATAACAGTAAGCGTCGGCATGGTTCGAGCAATCAGATGTCACCGACAGAATACGAAAACCAGTATTATCAACGGCTCAGAAGTGTCTAGATTATCCGTGGCGATTCACCCTACGCTCAACATTAACCCCACACACCATCCCCCGTCACCCCCTGAACACCTCCCGCCGGTGCCACGCCACAAACCCCTCCTGGGGATAGCATTCTTTCCCCAGAGGCAAGGTAATCGGCTTACCATTAAAATCCCAGAACAGCCTGCCAACGATGCCCCCGCCGTTCACCGCCGGCGAAACCTGGATGCGCATATCCTCATCCAGACCAATGGATCCTTTATCAAAAGCCTTATGGTGAATCGCGCAGAGCGCCAGGCCGTTAGGGATTTCGCATGGGCCGCCGTGCTGCTTCCATTTGATATGGGCCGCTTCCAGGGCGATGGAGGTATTATCATGGCGCATATTGAAGCCGCAGATCGCGCACTCATAATTATAGGCGCGCAGCACCTGCTGGCGGAAATGCGGGTCGCGCTCTTTGCGGATCTGCTGTAGATCAAACCCCATCTCTTCAGCCAGCTCTTCCTGAATACTCTCCGGGAAATGCGCTTCGAGGATCTGATGGGCGAGGGTATTGATCAGCTTCTTATTTCTGTTGAGTAGCGCAAAATGCGGCTCATCGAAGCCGCCGGCGACGTGACAGAGCTCCAGCTCTTTGCCGGGCGGCTGTCGGCTGCCCTGGGTTGAGCACTGTTCGCTGTTGTGCAACTCCCAGAAGCCGTCGCCTTTCAGGCGCCAGAATGGCATGTCCGGCCGGTACTGGCGGCGCTGCGGGCCAAAGCGTTCCAGCAGGCTATGCAGCTCATCGCGTATCTCCGAGGCGTAATCGAACATCCGCGCATGGCCGCGCTGGTACTGTGAGAGGACGTACAGCAGCAATAGTGGCTTATGCGGCGCACGCTGTTCGCCTTTGCGCCAGATGGTGATGTTCTCGATCGCGTGTTGCAGGGTCGTGCTGGAGGGCATAGCGTTACATTGGCAGCTAAATAAATGCGATGATGCTCGCAAAATCCTTGCCGATCAACCTACCAGATGCGGCGATTCTACGTGGATCGCGATTTAATTATCACTGCCAGTTATTTGTTCGAAAAGCCCATAGCTTTCTATTTATACTCAAGCTTCGCGCCATCAGATAGCTATGTCTTATGAAAAAACTACCGGACCATTTATCCAGGGAATGCATCATCGCCGCTATTCGCGCTTACGATGCAGGCGTTGCGCATCAGTTTAAAAGCGCGCGTCTGTATGAGATCGAGTTTGAGGGGCGTCGGTATCCTTCAAAAGCCATCGTCGGGTTAGCGGCCACGCTTGCGACGGGGACGGAATTTACCCCGGCGGATTTCAGCGGAGGGATTAAATCCAAATGCGTGCGTCTGTTACTGGAGCAAGGATTTACGATCGCGTCGCAGGGCGCTGGCGATGACGAGGTTGCGCTTTTCCCCGATGAGGGGCAGACGACCATGGAGTACGTGGAAGGGGTGGCGATGCAGGTAGTGGTCAATCGCTATGAGCGCGACCGTCAGGCTCGTCAGGCGGCGCTTCGCCTGCATGGCTGCCAGTGTCAGGTATGCGGTCTGGATATGGCCAGCCGCTATGGCGATATCGGCCAGGGCTTTATCCATATCCACCATCTCATCCCGCTGGCCGGGATAAAGCAGGACTACCGCCTGAACCCTGAAACCGATCTGATCCCGGTATGTCCCAACTGCCATGCGATGCTGCACCGGCGAGATCCGCCGTTTACCCCCGAAGAGCTGAAGGCCCGGCTGCGCCCCACAGACTGAAATCCGACAGCGCTCGCTTTACGTTCATCAAACACACCACAAACCCCACGCTACCTTACCGGTAGCGTGGGCCCGCTCTCTTTTACTTATCCCGCGTCTCGCCAGCCTCCCAGCTGTAGCTGCCATCGGCCGCTAAGCTATCGCCCAGCTCCTGATACTCGAACTGATAAAACTCAGCCTGGGTACCGTACCCGGCGTAGTCTACCGCCGCCAGGCCGACGAACGCCCCGGTAAAGAACCCGCCGTAGCTCTGCAACACATAGTCATCGGACAGCACCGCGGCATCCAGCTGGACCGGGATCTCGGTGAACGTCACGCCATCGAAGCTGTATTCATAGCTGTAGGTCTGCTTGCGGACTTTGGTCCGGAACCAGACGTATTCCACGCCGTCCGGCACCTTGATGGCGTTATCTTTCAGGTACGACGTGTATTTCCCGCGGTTATTTTCGCCGACTTCGATGACCTTGCCGTTAATTTCATTCCAGGTAAGGAAGACGAAGCTCCAGTGGCGGTCGTTATAGTAATTCGTTAACCCGGCCATCTGCTGATAGCTGAAGGGCTCGAATTTCACCTTCACCGCGGCGTCAAAATAGAAGGCCTGCCAGCGGCGGGCAATCAGCGACAGGTCATGCGTATTGGCTAACGAACCCTGGCCGATTAAGGTTAATTTGCCGTTGCCGGTGGCGCCCATTTTGGCCGTAAACGGCACCCGCAGGGTATTCCAGTTCGGGTCGAGCGCTGGCGAGGTAAAGTCATCCTGCTGGCTATTATCGCTGGCGCTTTCGGTGAAGATGGCGTCTTTCGGCCCTTCGACGAAGGTTTTCCCGCCGTGACCGCCTTCAATACGCGGCCAGCCCTCGTCATCCCAGTACACTTTCTGGATCGCGGTTTCCCGGCCGAGGGTTGACCAGCCGCGCGGGTCGTAGATGGATTCCCCCGGGCGATTCCACGGCCGGGCGCAGAGCGAGGCGTAATACCATTCGCCTTCCGGGGTGGAGACCAGCGCGCCATGGCCCTGTTTCTGGATGTAGCTGTCCGGGGTGTCGACGTTGGTTAAGAACACGTCGCCCGGCTCGGTTTCGAAGCTGTCGGCCTCGAGGGTTGTCGACCGCGCCACCACCTCCTGGTGGGTAAATACGGTGCCGCCCTGGGCGGCAAACAGATAGTAATAACCGTTCAGTTTATAGAGGTGCGGCCCCTCGACCAGCGCCACGGCGGTGCCGCGGTAGATGGTGCGCGCGGTTTCCGGCATTAACTTCAGCGTGTTGGTATCCAGCTCCGTTAAGGTAATGCCATCGAAGGGGTGATGGTACTCCCGGTGATCCCAGGTTTGCTGGACGATATATTTCCGGCCATCGTCGTCATGGAACAGCGAGGCGTCAAACCCGACGCCGTTCAGCTTGATCGGGTCGCTCCACGGGCCCCGAATATCCTTCGCGGTGGTCAGGTAGTTGGTCATGTCTTTGAAGGCGCCTTCGGTGACCTTCACATCGGTATACACCAACCAGAATTGCCCATCGGCCCAGGAGAGCGCCGGCGCCCAAATGCCGCCGGAGGAGGGGTTGCCCTTCATGTCCAGCAGGGTGGTGGTGGAGAGCGGCGAAGGCAGCAGGTTCCAGTTTTTCAGGTCTTTGGACTCATGTAAACGCACGCCCGGGAACCACTCAAACGTCGAGTTGGCAATATAGTACGTATCCTCGACGCGAATAATACTGGGGTCGGCATTAAAGCCGCGTAATATCGGGTTTTGAATAAGTGACATTTCATTACACCTTTTAAAATGGAAAGTGACGAATCGGTCTGATTTATAATTTTTTTAACTACACGCGGATCTCATCCAGTTGACGGTTGATGTCGGTAACATGTTTATCGGAGATCGGATAAACTTGGATAATCACCATCGAAATAGCGGCCAGCGCGATCGGGATCCACACCGCGGTCATAATAATCCCGTCGATGGCGCTGGCGCTTTGCACGGCGCCGCTTTCATTAAAGCCATACACCGCCAGCAGCCACAGCGGGATCGCGCCGCCGATGGTGAAGCCGATCTTGAAGAAGAGTCCCATAATGGCATTGATAATGGCGGCATTGCGTTTGCCAGATTTTAATTCGCCGTACGCGATGACTTCCGGTACTAGCGCCCACATAAAGCCGGTGGCGGAGGTTAAGCCCCACTGTTTAATAAAGGTGGCGATGTAGGCCAGCCACAGCGCGTCGTGCATCCCTTCGCGGGACCAGACGTAGGTCAGCAGTTCGCCGACGATGAACATGGCGAGGAACAGATGGAAGAAGCCTTTTTTACCAAAGATTTTTTTCAGTTTCGGCCAGAAAATCGGGAAGGCGATGCCGGGAATAGACGCGACGAGACCCACCGCGCCCATCCATTCGGAGTGGCCGACGACGTACTGGTTGAAGAAGCCGTTAACAGTGTTCATGAAGAACATGAAGGTAAAGGCCAGCATAAAGAACATGCCCAGAATAACCAGCGGGCGGTTATGTCGGAGCTCGTGGAAAAGGTCGGTGGTTTTGACGTTGGCGGTCTGCTCGGCGGTCGCGACAACGCGTTCTTTGGTGAATTTATAACAGATAAACAGAGCCACCGCGCCGATGATCATATAGATGGCGTACACGCCAAACCAGGCGTAGTTTGCCGACGGATCGGCATAATTCCCCAGATTCAGCTCAAGGCCAAAAAAGCCGGTGTCTTTTAGGCTGCGATCTTTCGGCGCCGCCATCTGCACAAACATCGGGAACAGGGTATAGACCAGCAGGTTGGCGCTGTTGGCCAGCATCATGCGGGTACTGGTGAGCTTATCGATCGATTCCGGGTCGCGGGTCAGTGACGCATTCAGCGAGCCATAGGGAATATTGACTAAGGAATAAACCAGGTCCAGCGCCAGATAAATAATAAAGGCGAAAGCCACCGAACCTTTCACTCCGGGGATGGGCGCGAACAGTAATGCCGAGAGGATCACCAGCGGCACGCCGGCTCGTAACAGCCACGGACGATATTTCCCTGCTTTCGAGGTTCGTTTATCCACGTAGGTGCCGACCATCGGATCCCAAAACACGTTAATTATGCGGACAAAAAGAAAAATAAAGCCTGCCGTTGCCGTGCTGATGGTATTTACCGTCAGCATATGCAAAGCCAGAAAACCCCCAATTGTGCCGAAAACCAGGTTTTGCGCAAAGTCGCCCATGCCATAACCAATTCGTTCTCCGCGGGTTAATTTATGATATTCATCATGCCGACTGTGCATTATGTTTTTACTCATTCTAAGCAGACTCCGGTTTGTTTTGTGTAGGTGAAACACTTTCTGACACAGTTGACATGGAAGAATCTATTACGTTTTTAAATTACGTAATTATGTTTTTTTACTTCTGTGATCCTCGAAGCAAAGGCCTGTATCACCTGCGTTGAGCCGCCATCCGCCGCTAATTTTTTGGCAGACAGGCAATGTGACAAAACCGGCATTTTAATTCGCTATGTCCACCTGAATTCCCCAGGAAGTGTACTCTATACGCGCGCGAAGCGAGATATTTAAAATAGTTTTATTTGCGAGATGGCTCACATTTGAGCATTTTCTCAATCGCTGAGTGAAATAACGTAATTGAGCAACCGCCGATGAGAATACACGATGTGTCACAGTTGTTAATTTTCGGCTTCCTCAATTTCGGAGTTCATCATGCAAACTTATTTTGACCAGCTCGAACGCGTTCTTTTTGCCGGACCTAAAACCGATAATCCTCTGGCGTTTCGCCACTATAATCCGGATGAAATCGTGCTGGGAAAACGCATGGCAGATCATCTGCGCTTTGCCGCCTGTTATTGGCATAACTTCTGCTGGAATGGCGCGGATATGTTTGGCGCCGGCTCGTTTGAGCGTCCCTGGCAGGCCGCGGGCGATGCGCTGGAAATGGCCAAACGCAAAGCGGACGTGGCGTTTGAGTTTTTCTACAAGCTCAACGTGCCGTATTACTGCTTCCACGATGTCGACGTCTCGCCAGAAGGCGCGTCGCTGAAAGAATATTTGCATAATTTTGCCGTGATGACCGAGGTGCTGGCGGAGAAACAGCAGCAAACCGGCGTGAAACTGCTGTGGGGCACCGCCAACTGCTTTACCCACCCGCGCTACGGCGCCGGGGCGGCGACCAACCCCGATCCGGAGGTGTTTGCCTGGGCGGCCACGCAGGTGGTGACCGCCATGAACGCCACCCACCAGCTCGGCGGCGAAAACTATGTTCTGTGGGGCGGTCGCGAAGGTTACGAGTCCCTGCTGAATACCGACCTGCGTCAGGAGCGCGAGCAGATTGGCCGTTTCCTGCAGATGGTCGTGGAGCACAAGCATAAGATTGGCTTTGGCGGCACGCTGCTTATCGAGCCGAAACCGCAGGAGCCCACCAAGCATCAGTACGATTACGATGTCGCGACAGTGTATGGCTTCCTGAAGCAGTTTGGTCTGGAAAATGAGATCAAGGTGAACATTGAAGCCAACCACGCCACCCTGGCGGGGCACTCTTTCCACCATGAAATCGCCAGCGCCATCGCGTTGGGGATCTTCGGCTCCGTTGATGCCAACCGCGGCGATGCGCAGCTCGGCTGGGATACCGATCAGTTCCCGAACAGCGTGGAAGAAAATACCCTGGTGATGTACGAGATCCTCAAAGCCGGGGGATTCACCACCGGCGGCCTGAATTTTGACGCCAAAGTTCGCCGGCAGAGCACCGACAAATACGACATGTTCTATGGCCATATTGGCGCCATGGACGTGATGGCGCTGTCTCTCAAGCTGGCTGCGCGGATGATTGAGGATGGCAAGCTCGATCGGGCTCTGGCAAAACGCTATGCCGGCTGGCAGGGCGAACTGGGGCAGCAAATTATGGCCGGCCGCATGTCGCTGGATAATATTGCCCGGTACGCTGAGCAGCATAATCTGAATCCGCAGCATCAGAGCGGGCGTCAGGAATTACTCGAAAATCTCGTCAATACCTATATCTTTGGTTAAATTAGGCTGACATGCCCCTGCGGGGGCATGTATTCCGCCGTCTGCCCGCTGCCGGGAAATAGCGTTTATTTGTTCGTGTTGTATTTATGCTGTCTGTGCCGAAAGGCTATCTGTTTGACTGTCTATAGAGGAACAATCCGCCGCGCGGATGGTTCTGCCATTGTGCCACCTTTTTAATATCAGTGAGGGAGGGCGAGTAGCGATAATTGTGTAATGCCTCTGTGACCGTACAAAATAAAAAATAACTTGTTCTGATGATAGCGACATATTCTGTCAGCTCAGAATAGGCTGGTTATTGTCTGAATAAAATTAACCTATATTGAGAAACTCATGACAATGATAAAAAAACTTCCATTAACCATGGCGGTTATCGCCGCGTTTTTTCCGCTTACCTCTGTAATGGCGCAAGAATTTACTCAGGAACAGATCGACGCCATCGTCGCCAAAGCCGTTGATAAAGCGCTGGCCGACCGCCAGGCGAAAATTGACGCCGCGGCCGACAAAAAGGTCGACGT
>NZ_JAIJYL010000031.1:0-57367 GCF_019753495.1 Klebsiella sp. TF21-TM
CAGCAACAATGGTGAATAAATTAACGACAGGTCGTAAGAACGTAGGCCGGGTAAGGCGCAGCCGCCACCCGGCAACATGACGGGTATCGAGCCTGATATCTTGCCCGGTGGCGCTGCGCTTGCCGGGCCTACGAGGTATGAGACTGTGAGAGGACCCCGTAGGCCGGGTAAGGCGCAGCCGCCACCCGGCAATATGACGGGTATGGTGGCTGAAAGCGTGCCCGGCGGCGCCCCTTTATTCCTGATGGCGGGTGATGTTGAGGATCTTCGCGCTGGCGCCGACCGGGAAATTGCTGAGGGCGCCGAAGTCGCTGCCCTGATAGCCCATGATCTTGCCGTCGGTGCGCATTTGCTGAAGATCGATCAGGATCACCCCCAGCGTCGGAATGATTTTCTCGCGCCAGACAAACAGATAGAGATCCTCCGCCACCAGCACATAGTGGCAGCGGTCGACATCCGCCAGCCCCTTTTCCACGCCGTCCAGACACTGCCAGGCGTAAAAATTATCGTTGAGATAGATGTGCTCATAGCGCTCGGTCGGGCTGTAGGTGTACTGATTGCGCATGCCGACCAGCGCAGGAGTAAAGCCCGGCAGCGGCCCCGGCTGCGCATCCAGGCGGGCGAAGACAAAGCGCGCTTCTACCGCGGTCAGCGGCAGGCCTCGCTCCACCCGGCTGAAGGCGTCCAGCCGCGCGGCGGCTTCGTCCGGCAGCTGGCCATAGACCAGGGTAGCGTTGCGCTGCGTCAGGTTACATACCGCGCTGATGCTGGCGTTATCCCGCTCCGGGTCAAGGAAGTCGATAAACAGAATATCCGGGCGCAGGGCGGTCGCCCGCCAGGGGGTGCGAGTGCCGTTCCAGCTTAGCGTCTGCTCATCTTCGATGATCAGCTGCTGCGGCTCGCTCCCGGCGACATAAAAGGTAAAGCGCTCGCCTGCGGGCAGGCTGGCGGTGGCGAGTACATTACCGTGTGGCGCAAAACCATCGGCCAGCGCGCCGACCTGGATAAATACGGCTTCTGAAGTCATAGTGGCTCCTGAACAGAGTAGGGCGTTAGGCAAACGCCAGAGTGGGAACATCGACGATACTGGCGCCGCCGTCGGCGACCAGCGTAGCGCCGCTGATGATGGCGGCCTGCGGCGAACAGAGAAACTGACAGACCTCGGCTATCTCCTCGGGGCTGGCGGGGCGGCGCAGCGGAACATCGCGACAGACCCGCTGATACGCCTCAGTCAGCGACAACCCTTCCGCCTGCATCAGCGGGAGCATCTCTTCATCCGCCATCGGCGTGGTGACCCAGCCGGGGCAGACGGCGTTGGCGCGCACCCCCTGCGGGCCGTAATCGCGGGCGACGGAGCGCATCAGGCCGATTAAGGCGTGTTTAGCGGTGACGTAGCCGCAGGCCTGCGGACCGGCGGCCAGCGAGGCGATGGAGGCGACAAACAGCACGTTGCCGCGGCGGGCAATCAGCGAGGGCAGGCAGGCGCGAACGCTGGCGAAGGCGCTGGTGAGATTGCCGTCCAGCGCCTCGCGCCACTGGCGGTCGCTGGTATCGGCGGCGGGGCTGTTGCCCATCCCGCCGGCGCTGCAGATGAGGACATCAATACCGCCGGCCTGGTCGAGAATGGCCGGCAGCAGCCGCTGGCGCCACGCCTCGCCGTCGGCGGCATCGCCCATCAGCGCCGTGGCGCCGGTCTCATCGGCGACCGCCCGCAATGGCGCCTCGCGCCGTCCGGTAATAAACACCCGGTCGCCCGCGGCGCGCATCAGCCGCGCGCAGGCGGCGCCAATTCCGGTTCCGCCGCCGGTGATCACCACGACTCTCGCCATTCGCTCTCTCCTGTAAGGGGGTTTCCGGTTACCTTAAAAAGCGCGCCAGCTCCCGGCTATCGCCCGGAAGAACGATAGCCGGGTCGGTTAATGGAGCTCGCTCACCGGGATCGCCTGCGGCGCCGGAACCGGCTTCATGGTGGCGGGGTCGACCGCCAGATAGCGTCCGGTCTTGCTGTCGATGCCGACGTAATCGATCATTTTGCCCTGCGCCCGGGTGACCATGGTGCGTCTGGCGAACGCCTCGTAGGCTTCGCTCATCGCTTTGACCCGATCGGGGTGTTGGGCCGCGACGTCATGAGTTTCCAGCGGATCGTTGTGCAGATTAAACAGCTGCCACGGCGCGTCGCCGGCGGTGAAGCCCCGCGGCACCAGCCGCCGCAGCTTCCATTCGCCATCGACCCACGCCGCCTGATGATGCAGCTCGACGCCGTAGTTTCCGCGCGGCGGCTGCTGCACTTCGCCGGTGAGATAGCGCTTAAAGCTGACGCCGATCATCGGCAGCACCGGCTTCTTCGCCAGCGATTTGTTCGGGTCGATACCGGCGAATTCATACAGGGTCGGCGCCACGTCATACACCGCCATCGTCGAGGCGTCGATTTTACCGTGGCGGGTAATCCCGGGGCCGGCGATCATAAAGTCGGTGTTAATGCCGCCCTGAGCGCTGGTGGTTTTGTGATAGTTGGCGTAAGGGGCGTTGCTGACGTTGGCCCAGTGCGGACCGTAGGAGACAAACGAGCCTTTGCGGCCAACGTTGTCATAGCTGTTGTCAAACTGCTTCCAGAATTCCGGGGTGGATTCGTAGTAGAAGCCCTGCGCCGGGTTGGCGCCGTTGTCGGTTAAGAACACCAGCAGGGTGTTTTTATCGCGACCGGTTTGCTTCAGCGTTTCCATCAGGGTGCCGATCTGCGCGTCCATATTGGCGATCATCGCCGCGTAGACCTGCATCACTTTCGCGGTATATTTCTGCTGCTCCGGGGTCAGCGCGTCCCACTCTTTATCCAGCTCAAGGTGCGGGAGCGGGGTGTTGTCATGGATAATCCCCAGCGCTTTCAGGCGGGCGATACGCTGGCGATAGACCTCGGCGTAGCCCTGCTCATACTGGCCTTTGAAGCGCTTGATCCATTCGTCAGGCGCCTGCAGCGGGTCGTGCGGGGCGGTAAAGGCCAGCCAGGCGAAGACCGGTTGTTCCTGCGGCGTGTCTTTAATCCAGCTGTTCATCTGCCGGGCGTAGGCCTCGCTGGAGTAGAAATCGTCCGGCAGGGAGACGCGCTCGCCGTCGCGGGTGTAATAGGTGTGAAACGCTTCAACGGTACCCAGCGGAATAGCGTCGTTAAAATGGCTGGTGCCGCCGCCCATAAAGGCGAAAGCGTGGTTAAAGCCGCGGTCCTTCGGCGTGGCGCCGGGAACAAAACCAAGGTGCCACTTGCCGGCCATCAGAGTGTTATACCCCGCGTCTTTAAAGCGCTCGGCCATGGTGGTGACGCGGTCGGTCAGCCGCAGCTCGTAGCCCTCCTTGCCAATAGTGCTGTCATACCACCACATGCCGCCCATCCCGGCCTGCTGGTTGCTGTTGCCGGTGAGCAGCATGGAGCGCGCCGGGGCCGACATCGGCGAGGTGTAATACTGGCTCATGCGCATCCCCTGCTCGGCCATCGCCTGCAGGTTGGGGGTGGGGATCTCGCCGCCGAAGGGGCTAATGTCCGAGTAGCCCATATCATCGGCGATAATGACGATGACGTTCGGACGCTCCTGCTGCGCGGCGTGCGCGCCGCCGGCGAGGATGACACTGACCGCCGCGGCCATGGCTGTTTTATTCACAACGGATTCTCCTGTTTCAAAGGGATAGCTTCAGAGCAACGGGCTACGCCGGATGCGCGGCCCCGACAAACGCGGCCCGCCAGGCTTGCAGCCCTTGAAGGTCGCGGGAAAAGGGGCGCACGGGCGCAAGAATTTCGCTAAAGAAGCGGTAGTAGCCGCCGCAGAGGCGGTTGTTGCCCGCGGCGTTGAGATGCGCCGGACAGCCGCCCTGGCAGACCATTTTGACCGCGCAGGTCTGGCATTCGCGGCGCAGGCTTTTCTGCTGACCGAAAGGCAGTTGCACCGAGGCGTCGACCGCGGCGGCGAGCGTCTGCTCATCGAGGCGTCCCAGCCGATGCTCGGCGTTGATCAGATGATCGCAGGCGTAGAGCTCTCCGTCGGGCTCCATCACCAGATTGCTGCCGCAGCGGGCGCTGTGCACGCAGCTGCCGCTGGTGTGGGTGAAGTACTGCGCCCACGCCTGCTCGATATTGATGACAAACACCCGCCCCTTGTCGCAGCGCTTCTGCCACTGCCGCCAGATGCCGACCATAAAACGCCCCCAGTTATCGGCGCTCAGCTGATAGCCCTCGCGCAGCGCTGCGCCTTCGCTCATCAGCGGCTGAAACTGCAGATAGCGCGCGCCGAGGCTGACCACCCGGTCATATATCGCCGCCGCGTGCGCCGCCATCTCGTTATGCACCACCACCAGCAGGTTAAACTCCACCTGATGCTGGTGGAGAAGGTCGATGCCGCGCAGCGCCGCCGGCCAGGTGGCCCGGCCGCGTTTATCCGGACGATGCTGGTCCTGTAGCGTTTCGCTGCCTTCGAGGCTCAAGCCGATAATAAAGCGATGCTCGCGAAACAGCCGGCACCAGGCGTCGTTGATCAGCGTGCCGTTGGTCTGCAGGCTGTTGCTGATGGTGACGCCGTCGGGGGCATAACGCGCCTGCAGGGCGAGCGCTTTTTTGTAGAAGCTCAGGCCGGCCAGCAGCGGCTCGCCGCCCTGCCAGACAAAGTTGATTTCCCGCGCGCCGGCGGGCTGGGCGGCGATATAGCGGCGGATAAACTGCTCCAGCCGCGCCTCGTCCATCTTGTTGACCGGCGTTTCATCCTGTGGGTAATAGCAGTAGCGGCAGGCGAGATTGCAGGCGGGGCCAATCGGCTTCATCAGAATATGAAACGGCACCGGCGAGCGCGGCTCAGCGGCCAGCGGAATTTGCTGCTGGCGCAGGGCGGCGATATTCAGCATCGGCTTATCCTCGGTTAATGACCGGCGCTGTTGATATTATTTTGGCAACAGCGGGTCAGGCGTAATCACATGATTAAGCCGCGGCGAAAATTAATTGCATCCTGTTAGAGGTATAAGTGAAAAAAAACAGAAATCCATCGTTCTTAAGGATGAGAGAGACGCGTCCGGGATAGGGTTTTTTTATCACCAGGGGCCTGTCCGCCGGGTGTTAATCTTTTTTGTTTATGTTTTAACGCCGCTATCGTAAAGCATGGCGGGTGTGTTTTTTAAATGCTTTATATAACAATGGATTGCTGAAAATTTTGTAACGGCTATCACACTGTTAATATGTTAATGATTGTGTTACTTAAATGTGAAATGTATGCTTCAATAATCGGTAGTCATTCATGTGTCATGTACCAGCACCTCGACGGGGAGGCCCTATCATGTCTGCTTTGTTAAAAGCCAGCCGTAATGATGCGATAATAGCCCGTTGTTTACAGACTATTTCCCAGTTAATTCCACTGTCTTCGGCGGTATTTTATCGAGTAAATAATCGGTTAAAACCCGAAAACTATATATTGCATAATATTTCTGATAATACGCACCAACAATATCTGGAAAACTTCCAGCCGCTGGATCCGTTGCTGCCGTCGCGCTTTAGCCACCAGAACACCACCATGGCGGCGATGACGCCGCGCCTCTGCGACCGCAACCGGCATTATTATCATGAATTTATGTTGCCGAATAATGTGCGCGACATGACCGAGATCTTTATTCGCCGCGAGCGGCGGATCGTCGCCGGTATCTCGCTGATGCGCGACGTGCCTTTCTCCAGCGAAGAGCGTCATCGGGCCCAGGCGGTGCTGCCGCTGGTGGAGCTGGCGATCCGCGACTGCCTGCAGGACGAAGATGACCTGCCCGCCATCCTGACGGCCAAAGAGCGGGAAATCGTCGGCATGGTGCGCGAAGGGGCCAGCAATAAGCTGATTGCCCGCCGGCTGGATATCTCGCTCTCGACGGTGAAAACGCACCTGCGCAATATTTTCGCCAAGACCGAAGTGGTCAATCGTACTGAACTCGTTTCCCGAACCTGGATGCCGGCCGCTCAGCGTACGCTGCATCTGTGATCTGACTATCGCATCCCGCGCGCGCCGTGGCAGCACGGCGTTTTCCTGATGCCTGTGGGTATCACTCCCTGGAGACCCCTCCGGGGGGAGGCTTTTTTGACCGGAGCACGCCCTACGATGTCGAGTACCCCTCTCACTGATCATGCGCTTTCCCGGCCCGCCGGGCTGGTTGTGTCCCTGCGTTTGCTGGCGGCGATTGTGATTTTCGCCGCTATTGCGCCAGGTATTCTGATGACCGCGCCGGCGGTGGCGGCGCAGCTGGCCAGCGAATGGCAGCTAAAACCCGGCCAGATCGGCTGGTTGTTCTCGGCGGAACTGGGGGCGATGAGCCTGGCGACGCTGCCGGCGTGGTGGTGGATGAGTCGCCTCGACTGGCGGCGGGTCGCCCTGACGGCCGGGGTCGTGTTTCTGACAGCCAATCTCGCCTCGGCGGCGGTGACCCAGTATGAGACGCTGCTGGCGGTGCGCTTTCTCGCCTCGCTGGCGGGCGGCACGCTGATGATTCTGTGCATCAGCTGCGCGGCGGGAACCTCGAACCCGTCGCGAGTCTACGCCTTCTGGGTGCTTGGGCAACTGCTGCTGGGGATGCTTGGCCTGCTGGTGCTGCCCGGGCTGTTTGCCAGCTTTGGCCTCAAGGTGGTCTATCTGATCCTCGCCGCCATTATGCTCTGCTGCCTGCCGCTGGTGTCGGCTTTCCCGCCGCGCTTTCAACCGTTGTCCGTCTCGCGCCAGCAGCCGCCGACGGCGCTGTGGCGTCAGGCGCTGGCGGTCCTCGCGGTGCTGACCTTCTATATCAGCCTTAGCGCGGTGTGGACCTTTATCGGCACCCTCGGCGCGGCGGCGGGCCTGAGCCCGACGCAGGTCGGCCTGGTGCTGGCGGCGGCGACGGTCTTCGGCATTATCGGCGCGGGGGGCGCGGCCCTGCGCGGCACCCGGCGGGCCGATCGTTTGCCGGTGTGGCTGGGCTACGGCCTGCTGATCCTCAGCGTCGGGCTGCTGATCGGCCAGCCGCTGCTGGCGCGCTACGCCATCGCGGCGCTGCTGTTTAAGTTCACCTGGACCTTCGTGCTGCCCTTTATTCTCGCCCGCGTCGCCGGGCTCGATAACAACGGCCGGCTGATGAACAGCATTAATCTGGTGATCGGCGGCGGCATGGCGGCCGGTCCGGCATTAGCCGGGGCTTTACTGCAGCATTTTGCCAGCGCCGATCCGTTGCTGCTGGCGGCAGGGGGCTGCGCGCTGCTGTCACTGATTTTGATTGCGGCGGCGTCGGCCGCCGGCAAAGGCTTAGCCAACGGGAGGATAGAGTGAAAAGAAAAACCGGTTTCTTCTTTGATGAACGTTGTTTCTGGCACAGTACTGGTCTGCACGCGGTGACGCTGCCGGTGGGCGGGTGGGTGCAACCGCCCGCCGGCGGCGGTCATGCCGAATCGCCGGAGACCAAACGGCGGATGAAAAACCTGATGGACGTCTCCGGGCTGACGCCGCAGCTGGCGCTGCACAGCGCGGCGCCGGCAAGCCTTGCGGACCTGCGGCGGATCCATCCCGACAGCTATCTTGAGCGCTTCAAGGCGATAAGCGATAACGGCGGCGGCATGCTGGGCAAAGAGGCGCCGTTGGGGCCGGGCAGTTATGAAATCGCCTGTCTCTCCGCCGGACTGGCCTGCGCGGCGGTGGAAGCGGTGCTGAAGGGCGAGCTGGATAATGCCTATTCGCTGTCGCGGCCGCCTGGACACCACTGCCTGCCGGACCAGTCGATGGGCTTCTGTTTCCTCGCCAATATTCCGATTGCCGTCGAGCGGGCGAAAGCGCTGCTGGGGCTCGGCAAGGTGGCGATCATTGACTGGGACGTTCATCACGGCAACGGCACCCAGCATATCTACCTGCAGCGCGACGACGTGCTGACCATCTCCTTGCATCAGGACGGTTGCTTCCCACCCGGTTATGCCGGTGAGGACGATCGCGGCGCTGGCGCGGGCGAAGGTTACAACATCAATATTCCGCTACTGGCCGGGGCGGGGGACGACAGCTGGCGCTATGCGCTGGAAACCATCGTTATTCCGGCGCTGGCGCGCTTTGAGCCGGAGCTGATTATCATCGCCTGCGGCTATGATGCCAACGCCATGGACCCGCTGGCGCGGATGCAGCTGCACAGTGACAGCTTCCGGGCGATGACCGGGCTGGTGCAACAGGCGGCGGATCGTCTGTGCGGCGGGAAACTGGTGATGGTGCACGAGGGCGGCTACGCCGAATCCTACGTGCCGTTCTGCGGCCTGGCGGTGATGGAGGCCCTGAGCGGCATTCGCACCGCGGTCCAGGATCCGCTGCTGGACTTTATTCAGCAGCAGCAGCCGCGGGCGGAGTTTGCGCAGTTCCAGAGGCAGGCCATCGATCGGCTGGCGCAACGGTTTGGCCTGCAGTAAACCGGCTCAGCTTCCCCGCTGTGATGGCGGGGAAGAAAATGCTTTCTCATCTACGATTTCACCGCGCATCCACTGACTGACTGCCTGATCGATCATCGCCAGCACGCTGAGCAGCAGCATCCGCTGCTGCGCTTCCAGCCGCAGATAGCGGCGCAGCGGCGGCATTTTACAGACCACTTCGCTGGCGGCCCAGGGTTCAATACTGCAGCGCCAGCCGTTACCGTCAAAGGTCAACGAAAAGCGGCGGTAGTCCAGCTCGCTTAGGGTCTGCTGGAGATTAGGAAACCCGTTGAGATAGCCGGCGAGTTCCTCGCTGCCTTTGCCGCCGATAAAGCGGATCGGCTGGCGTTTCCACCAGCCGGATTGATGGGCGCGAATGTGACCGCGCACGGGCCGGGTGACCGGTCCTGCGACGACAAATTCGCAACTGTGAATGCTGGCCATAAACAGCCGCTTCTGACGCACGCTGAAGGTGACGGCGGTGGCGTCGTTCAATCGCAGCAGCGCGCTGCGCTCGCTCAGCTTTTCGCAGGGCCAGCCGGCCAGATCTCGCTGCACCGCGTTCATTAACGGCGTCTCAAACCAGGGGACGGAGGACATCTGGCGTCATCTCCCCGCGGGTCTGTTTTTCGTAGTTGCTGATGGCGCGGTCGACCACCTCTTCCACCACCAGCGGCTTGAACGGATTGACGCGCTGTACGCACACCGTCCAGAACAGGGCGTAGGCGGCGGTCAGGCCGAGCATAATGCCGAACGGCACCAGCACCTGGCGGCTGTCCATCCCCGGCGGGGTGATATTGACGATAGCGATGATAATTCCGACGCTGGAGATAATCTGCGGCAGCGGGAACCACGGCGAGCGGTAGGCGCGCGGCAGGTCCGGGCGGCGAATGCGCAGCATCACCACCGACAGAGTAACCAGCAGATAGGCGACGCCCCAGGCGCAGACCGCGGCGAGGATCAGCGGCACGATGCGGTCCAGATCGCCGTTCAGATACCAGGCGTGCAGGCAGGGGATCGCCACCCCGATGGCAATGGCGATCACCGGCGTTTTAAAGCGCGGATGCAGCCAGGTCAGGAAGCGGGGCAGCGCGCCGTCCAGCGCCATACCGTAAATAATGCGCGGTACCGCGGCCATCAGCGTATTGATGGTGGCGCAGCCCGCCAGCAGCAGCCCGACCCCCAGCCAGTACTGGCCGGCGTGGCCCATCACCCGCTCGGCAAAGGCCGGGATCGCCATCGGCGTATCCAGCAGATGGACGTTGTTGGCCGCGTCGAGCACGGTGTTCTCCACCTGGCGGTTGATCGCCGCCCCGTAGATAAACATGCAGCTGGCGACCCCCAGCAGGCCCAGCGCCATCGCCCGCGGAATGGTACGGTGAGCCTGTTTGATCTCCGGCGCCATCGGCGTCACCAGTTCGCAACCGACGAACATAAACATCGCCATGCCGATATAGCCGAACAGGCCATGGATATCGCTGACGTTCAGCGGCGTGCCGAACCAGCCGGAAAGATGGGTGACCGGCGCCATAAAAATGCCGCACAGGCCGAAAATGGTCAGCGTGGTCCACATGCCGAAGGTCAGCACCACTTCGACCTTGCCGAAGATTTCCACGCCGATGGCGTTCAACAGGCCGAAAACCACCACCATGCCGACGCCCACCATCCAGGTGTTCTGGTGAGCGGCCATCTGGGCGTTGATCGATTCGAAGTTCACCAGCGCCATAATGCCGGCCAGGATCGTCTCCGCCGTCCCGGCGAAAATATGCACGATCAGATAGGCGCACAGCGCGCCGGTGATGGCGAAGAAGCGTCCCATGCCGCAGGAGATATAGTCGTACACCGAACCGGTGGTGGGAATGAGCGTCGCCGCCTCGGCAAAGGTGGTGACCTGCGCCTGCATCATAATAAAGGCCAGCAGCACCGCCAGCGCGAAGGTATCACCGCCCATGCCGAAGCCGCTGGTCACCGTCAGGATCACCGGGCTGGCCATAATCAGCCCGACGGAGCTGGCGAGAGTGGTCGGGAAGCCGACGACCCCGCGCTCAAGATGGCTGGCAAGTCTGTTACTAAACATAGTCAACCTCTGCACAATAGTGGGGGAGGGCAGGGAATAGCCAGCGCCACTCCCGGATAGTCATAATTTAGGCGGGCATCCTGCTCAACGAATATCGTCCGGAAGGTGGAGGGCGGCGCATGATTCTGTGACGCCGTCGATGAATGTGAGGGTGGATAAACAACATGACCCCGAAAACCGGGGCCATCCGTCTTGCCACATTGTGCCTGTTTCTGCCGGGTGGCGGCTGGCGCCTGACCCGGCCTGGCGACGGCATTCGTCCCCCAGGCCGGGCAAGCGCAGCGCGTTAGCGCGTCTCGACGTTCGCCAGGTAGTGCTTCACAAAGCGCGGCGTCAGGATTTTCCACTCCACTTCGGTACCCTGTTTAACAAACCAGCTGTCGCCCGGCGCAAAGCGCTGCGGCTCGCCGCCGGCGACGGTCAGCTCCACTTCGCCTTCCAGCACGGTGGCGTGTTCGGTAAACGGATAGGTCATGGTAAAGCTCCCCTCAGTGGACGAAAACAGTCCGCAGGTAAAGGCATCCTGCGGCTCGCCGTAGATCATCGCCCCGGCCACCTGCGGGTCGCCGGCGGTCGGCGTCGCGCCGAGCAGGCTGACGCTGCCGATTGGCTGCAGGTCGGGCACCGGGTGTTTAAGTTTAAAAGCGTGCATAGCGTTCTCCTGGTTAACTCCGGCCTTTCCAGAAACCGGCGGTTTGATGCATCAGTTTTCCGGCGGTGACTAATAGCAAGCGCAGGCTGTCACGGCCGTGGATGGTCGCGTGGGGGATGCTGCTCAGCAGACGATAGCGGTCGGAACCGCCGTTGATCCCTTCGGCGAGGATTTTGCACACGATGTGCGACGGGGTGACGCCGAAGCCGGAGTACCCCTGGACGTAAAAGACGTTGTTGTGATCGCGTAGGGTGCCGATCTGCGGGAACAGGTTGGCGCTACAGGCCATCGGCCCGCCCCAGGCGAAATCGATCTTCACATCCTTCAAATAGGGGAAGACCTCCGCCAGCAGGGTGCGGTTCCAGGCGGCGAAATCGTTCGGCGTATACTCCACAAAGCGGGTGGCGCTGCCGAACAGCAGGCGGTTTTCCCGGGTGACGCGGTAATAATTAATCACCGGGCGAATATCGCTGAAGGCGCCGCGCAGCGGGCTGATGCGCTCGATCAGTTCATCGGAGAGCGGCTCGGTCGATACCTGGTAGGAGTAGGTGACCAGCGTTTTGTTGTAGATCTCCGGCTCCATATTGTTGAGGAAGCTGTCGCAGGCCCACAGCAGCTTGGCGGCTTTGACGCTGCCCATCGCGGTCCGTACCCGCACCTGTTTGCCGTAATTCACCTCCACCACCGGCGAGGATTCGAAGATCTTCACCCCCAGCGAATGGGCGGCCTGCGCCGAGCCGAGGAGCATATTGAGCGAATGGATCTGCCCGCCGCCCATATGTTTCAGCGCGCCGCAGTAGACCTCGGAGCCGACCACCTGCTGCACCTCTTTCCCGGTATACAGTTCGATATCTTCATCCGGGGTGGCGGCCTTAAACTCTTTCTCCCACTGGCGCAGCGTTTTGAGCTGCCGCTGGTTATAGGCGAGGTAGCCGTAGCCGGGGACGAAATCGGCGTCGATGTTGTATTTGCGGATGCGCTCGCGAATGATGCCTGCGCCGAGGTTGGCGATTTTAAACAGCGTCTCCAGCCCCTCTTTGCCGACGTGCTTTTTTACCGCTTCGATATCGTGACCGATACCGGCCATCACCTGGCCGCCGTTGCGCCCGGTGCCGCCGTAGCCGAGATGGCGCGCTTCCAGCACCACCACGTTGGTGATGCCCTGTTCCGCCAGCTCAAGGGCGGTGTTAATGCCGGAGAAGCCGCCGCCGATAATCACCACGTCGGCTTCAATATCTTCCCGCAGCGCCGGAAAATGGAGGTGGTATTTCTTCGTCGCGCCGTAGTAGTTCAGCGCATCGATTTTGATGTTCATCGCGTTACCCTGTGGTCTTGCCTCGCTCAAGTTCCTCATCACAGCACGCCGCGCGGGCGTTGAATATCGTCCGGAAGAATGACGTTCTTTAGAACGATAGGCTGCGGCGGGAAGCCGTGCTGTGATGGGTTAACTTTGCTGAAAAACGGGTGCTGACGATGAGCGAGATAACCTTACTGGCGGAAGTGACCGCCTTTTTACGCCAGCCGCACGGGCAGTTTATCGCCGGTGAGCGAGAGGCGGGCCGCGGCGCGCCGTTTGCGGTGATCAACCCGGCCACCGGGCGGGCGATCGCTGAGGTCACCGCGGCGGATAGCGACCAGGCGGACCGCGCGGTAGAGAGCGCCCGCCAGGCGTTTAGTCAGTGGCGCGAAATGCCGACGCTGGCGCGCGGAACCTTGCTGCTGAAGCTGGCGGATGCCCTGGCTGAGCATCGCGAAGCGCTGGCGCAGCTGGAAAGTCTCTGTTCTGGCAAAACTATCACGCTGGCGCGGATGCTCGAGCTGGACCAGTCGGTGGCGTTCCTGCGCTACTTCGCCGGCTGGGCGGGGAAAGTCACCGGTGAAACGCTGGATGTCTCGCTGCCATCGATGGCCGGGGAGAAATATACCGCCTTTACCCGCCGCCAGCCGCTGGGGGTGGTGGTTGGCATCGTGCCGTGGAACTTCTCCATCATGATTGCCATCTGGAAGCTGGCGGCGGCCCTGGTCTGCGGCTGCACCATCGTCCTCAAGCCGAGCGAGTATACGCCGCTGACGCTGCTGCGCGTGGCGGAGCTGGCGAAAGCGGTGGGTATTCCGGACGGAGTGATTAACGTGGTCAACGGCGCCGGCGGCGAGATTGCTCAGCGGCTGATTACCCATCCGGCCTGCGCCAAGGTGAGCTTCACCGGCTCGGTGGCTACCGGCGAAAAAGTCCAGCAGTCGGCTGGCGCTTTCGGTAAACGGGTGACCCTTGAGCTGGGGGGCAAAAACGCCGCGCTGTTCCTCGATGACCTGACGCCGGAGGCGATGGTCAACGGCATTCTTGAAGCCGGCTACCTGAACCAGGGGCAGATTTGCGCCGCCGCGGAGCGCTTTTATCTGCCGCAGGGCAAACTGGATGCGGTGCTGGCGCTGCTGAAAGAAAGACTCAGCGCCTTCACGCCGGGATCGCCGCTGGATGAGCGCACGCTGATGGGGCCGCTGGCCAACCGCCAGCAGCATGAAAAAGTATTGCGGCTCATTCAGACCGCACGCGACGAGGGCGATACCATCGTCTGCGGCGGCGAAGCCCTGCCGGGGGAGGGCTATTTCCTGCAGCCGACGGCGGTCAAAGTGCGCAGTGAAAAGAGCACCCTGATGCGCGAGGAGACCTTCGGCCCGGTGTGCAGCTTTATCGGCTATCACAGTGAAGACGAGGCGCTGGCGCGGATGAATGCCTCGCCGTATGGCCTGGCGGCCAGCGTCTGGTCGGATAATATTCGTCAGGCGCTACGCTACTCGGAGGCGATTGAGGCCGGCATCGTATGGGTCAATATGCATACCTTCCTCGACCCGGCGGTACCGTTCGGCGGCATGAAGGGCTCGGGCATCGGGCGCGAATTCGGCAGCGCGTTTATCGATGATTATACGGAGCTGAAGTCGGTGATGGTGCGCTATTAAGTTTTCCTGACCGGGATACAGGCGTCTGCGTAGGGCCGGTAAGCTCAGCGCCAGCGGGCAAAGAGAGCGGGTAGTCAGCCGCGTATGTGCCGGACGACGACGCCTTGCCCGGCCTGGGATCGTGCAAGCGTGGGGGGGAATCTAGCCGCCGCCATAGCCCCGCGCAACTTGCGACATCTTCCCCTAAGTGATAAAAGGTGCCCCTTCGCAAAAACACACAGGGGAACGACGTGAAAGACGCGTCAACGTCGTCGGATGCCGTAGAAGAGAGCGGCCCGACGCTTCATCGCGGTTTACAGAACCGACACATTCAACTTATCGCCCTTGGCGGCGCGATTGGCACCGGCCTGTTTCTCGGCATTGGTCCGGCGATTCAAATGGCCGGCCCGGCGGTCTTGCTGGGCTACGCGGTGGCCGGGATTGTCGCTTTTCTGATCATGCGCCAGCTGGGCGAAATGGTGGTGGAAGAGCCGGTATCCGGCTCCTTTGCCCACTTTGCCTACAAATACTGGGGCCCGTTCGCCGGCTTCCTGTCCGGCTGGAACTACTGGGTGATGTTCGTGCTGGTGGGAATGGCGGAGCTGACCGCCGCCGGGATCTACATGCAGTACTGGCTGCCCGACGTTCCGACCTGGATCTGGGCGGCGGCCTTCTTCCTCATTATTAACGCCGTCAACCTGGTCAACGTGCGCCTGTATGGCGAAGCGGAGTTCTGGTTCGCGCTGATAAAAGTGCTGGCGATTATCGGCATGATTGCCTTTGGCCTGTGGATGCTGTTTGGCGGCCACGGCGGCAGCAAGGCGGGTTTCGATAATCTGTGGAAGCACGGCGGTTTCTTCGCCACCGGCTGGCACGGTCTTATCCTGTCGCTGGCGGTGATCATGTTCTCCTTCGGCGGGCTGGAGCTTATCGGCATCACCGCCGCGGAAGCGCAAAATCCGGAAAAGAGCATTCCGAAAGCGGTCAACCAGGTGGTTTATCGTATCCTGCTGTTCTATATCGGTTCGCTGGTGGTGCTGCTGGCGCTCTACCCGTGGGTGGAGATCAAATCCGACAGCAGCCCGTTTGTGATGATTTTCCATCATCTCGACAGTAACCTGGTGGCGTCCGCGCTGAACTTCGTCATTCTGGTGGCTTCGCTGTCGGTCTATAACAGCGGCGTGTACTCCAACAGCCGGATGCTGTTCGGCCTGTCGGTGCAGGGCAATGCGCCGACCTTCCTCGCCCGCGTCAGCAAGCGCGGCGTGCCGGTGAACTCTCTGCTGCTCTCGGGGATTATCACCTCGCTGGTGGTGGTGCTGAACTACCTGCTGCCGCATGAAGCGCTGGGACTGCTGATGGCCCTGGTGGTGGCGACGCTGCTCCTGAACTGGATCATGATCTGTATGGCGCACCTGAAGTTCCGCGCCGCCCAGCGTCGCAAAGGGCGTGAGTCGAAGTTTAAAGCGCTGCTGGCGCCCGCCAGCAACTACTTCTGCATTGCTTTCCTTGGGCTGATTCTGGCGCTGATGTGCACGATCGACGGGATGCGTCTGTCGGCGATCCTGCTGCCGGTGTGGATCCTGTTCCTGTTTATCGCCTTCAAACTGCTGCGCCGCCCGGCGTAAGCGAGATGCCCCGCCGTCCGGCGGGGCTGCCTGCCTTTTTATTGTGATCCTCTTCGCAGGTGGCGCATTTGCCTGGCGATCTTCTTTTTGTAATCGATTACTTTTGTTTTGAGCGATTTTGTAATCGATTACTTTTCTGAGGGCGAGCAACATGGTCACAACAACAGAAGGTCGGGAAAGTGTCCGCGTGAGCCACCGTTTTCTGGTGCCGCGGCTGTCGTTAATGATGTTTATGCAGTTCTTTATCTGGGGCAGCTGGTCGGTGACCCTGGGGCTGGTCATGACCCGCTATGAGATGTCATTGCTGATCGGCGATGCGTTCTCCGCCGGGCCGATCGCCTCCATCCTGTCTCCCTTTGTGCTGGGGATGCTGGTGGATCGCTTTTTCGCCTCGCAGAAGGTGATGGCGGTGATGCACCTGGCCGGGGCGGCGATCCTGTGGTTTGTCCCCCAGGCGCTGGTGGCGCAGAACGGCGCGCTGCTGATTGGCCTGCTGTTCGGCTATACGCTGTGCTACATGCCGACCCTGGCGCTGACCAACAATATCGCCTTCCACAGCCTGGCTAACGTCGATAAAACCTTTCCGGTGGTCCGCGTGTTCGGCACCATCGGCTGGATTATCGCCGGGATCTGCATCGGGGTGACCGGCATCTCTGACACCACCGGCATCTTCACCCTGGCGGCGCTCTGTTCGGTGGCGCTGGCGATCTATAGCCTGACGCTGCCCCACACCCCGGCGCCGGCCAAAGGCATGCCGGTTCAGTTTCGCGATCTGCTGTGCGCGGACGCCTTCGCGCTGCTGAAAACGCGCCATTTCCTGATTTTCTCCCTCTGCGCCACCTTAATTTCCGTGCCGTTAGGCACCTATTACGCCTATACCGCGTCGTATCTGGCGGATGCCGGCGTTAAGGATGTCAGCACCGCGATGTCCTTCGGCCAGATGTCAGAGATCGTCTTTATGCTGGTGATCCCGCTGCTGTTCCGTCGCCTCGGGGTGAAATACATGCTGCTTATCGGCATGGCGGCGTGGTTTGTGCGCTATGCCTTTTTCGCCCTCGGCGTCAGCGAAGAGGGGCGCTTCCTGCTCTATCTCGGCATTTTGCTGCACGGCGTGTGCTATGACTTTTTCTTTGTCGTCGGCTTTATCTACACCGACCGCGTGGCGGGCGAGAAGGTCAAAGGCCAGGCGCAGAGCATGATTGTGATGTTCACCTACGGGATCGGCATGCTGCTGGGCTCGCAGATCTCCGGCGCGCTGTATAACCATCTGGTGGCCGGGCAGAGCGTGCCGCAGGCCTGGGTGACCTTCTGGTGGATCCCGGCGGTGGCCGCCGCGGTTATCGCGCTGATTTTCCTTTTCTCTTTCCAGTATAACGAGAAAGAGCCGCACTAATTTTTCAGGAGGGGGTATGAAAACGATTAAGGGACCGGGCATTTTTCTGGCGCAGTTTATCGGCCCGCAGGCGCCGTTCAACACGCTGGAGGGGGTGGCGCAGTGGGCCGCCGGCCTGGGGTACAAGGCATTGCAGATCCCCTGCAACCACCCGGCGATTTTCGATGTCGAGCGGGCGGCGGCGAGCCAGACCTACTGCGACGAGGTCAGCGGTGTCCTGGCGGAGCATGGGCTGGCGATCAGCGAGCTGTCCACCCACCTTGAAGGACAGCTGGTGGCGGTGCATCCGGCGTATGACGCAGCGTTTGACGCCTTTGCTCCGGCGGCGCTGCATGGCGATCCGCAGGCGCGCCAGCGCTGGGCGGTGGAGAAGGTCAAGCAGGCGGCGGTGGCCTCCGGTCGCCTGGGGCTGAAGGCCCATGCGACCTTTTCCGGGGCGCTGGCATGGCCCTTTTTTTATCCATGGCCGCCGCATAATCAGCCGCTTCTGGATGAGGCCTTTGCCGAGCTGGCCCGGCGCTGGCGGCCGCTGCTGGACCTCTTCGACGAGCAGGGCGTTGATGTCTGCTATGAGATCCACCCCGGCGAAGACCTGCATGATGGCGTGACCTTTGAGCGTTTTCTCGCGCGGGTGGATAACCATCCGCGCTGCAATATGCTCTATGACCCGAGCCACCTGCATCTGCAGCAGATGGACTACCTGACCTATATCGATATCTATCATTCGCGTATTAAAGCGTTTCACGTCAAGGACGCCGAATTTCGCCGCAACGGGCGCAATGGCGTCTACGGCGGCTATCAGCCCTGGCAGCAGCGGGCTGGCCGTTTCCGCTCTCCCGGCGACGGGCAGATCGACTTCAAAGGGGTGTTCAGTAAGCTGACCGAATATGATTTTGACGGCTGGGCGGTGCTGGAGTGGGAGTGCTGCCTGAAGGACGCCGAGACCGGCGCGCGCGAGGGCAGCGAGTTTATTCGTCGCCATATCATTCCCGTTGCCGGGCGGGCCTTCGATGACTTTGCCGCCGGCGGGAGGGAATAATATGATTCAGGTCGCGATTATTGGGGCAGGGTTTATTGGTCCGGCGCATCTGGAGGCGCTGCGGCGGCTGGGGGATATCGAGGTGGTGGCGCTGTGCGACAGCAGCCTTGAGGCGGCGCAGCGCAAGGCGCGAGCGCTGAATATTGCCCATGCCTACGACAGCGTGGAGGCGCTGCTGGCCCATCCGGGGCTGCAGGTGGTGCATAACTGTACGCCGAACCATCTGCATGCCCAGATTAACCGGCAGATCCTCGCCGCCGGGCTGCACGTCTTCTCCGAAAAACCGCTGTGTATGACGGCGGAGGAGGCGCGGGAGCTGGTGACGCTTGCCGCCCGGGCCGGCGTGGTGCACGGCGTCAGCTTCGTCTATCGCCAGTTCGCCATGGTCCAGCAGGCGGCGGCGATGATCCGCCATGGCGATGTCGGCAGAATCTTCGCGGCGCACGGCAGCTATTTACAGGACTGGATGCTGCTGGAGACCGACTACAACTGGCGGGTTGATGCGGCGCAGGGCGGCGCGTCGCGAACGGTGGCCGACATCGGCTCCCACTGGTGCGATACCGTGCAGTTTATGACCGGTCGGCGGATTGTCGAGGTGATGGCGGATCTGTCTATCGTCTGGCCGACGCGTAAAGCGCCAGTGAATGGCAAAGCGACCTTCAGCGCCGTTCACGAGGCGCAGGGATATGAAACCCGGCCTGTCGATACCGAGGACTTTGGCTCGGTGCTGTTGCGTTTTGACGATGGCAGCAAAGGCAGCTTTATGGTCTCTCAGGTGAGCGCCGGGCGGAAAAACCGTCTGGCGGTGGAGATTAACGGCAGCCGCTGTTCTCTGGCCTGGGATCAGGAAGTGCCCCAGCGGCTGTGGATTGGCCATCGCGAGCAGCCGGATCGGCGGCTCAGCGACGACCCCAGCCTGCTGCGGCCGGAGATCGCTGACAGCGCCCATTACCCCGGCGGCCATATTGAGGGCTGGCCGGACGCCTTTAAGAATATGATGGGCCATTTTTATCAGGCGGTGCGCGCCGGGAAGATGCCGGAGGCCGGGGCCCGGCGCTTCGCCGCTTTCGACGACGGCGCCGATGTGATGTACATCATCGAGGCGATCGTCAAAAGCCATCAGCAGCAGCGCTGGGTGAGCGTCGAACGCTGAATTCTGGCGGGGCGCAGGACGCGCGCCGCCGGGTTATTTCACCCCAAGATAGCCGTCGAGATAGGCCCCGGAGAGCTCATTGCCGAACAGGACGGCATCTTTATTTTCCATCGCATTATCCCATTTGTCGCTGGCGTTGCCGGTAAAGGCGTGCTCGGTGCGGGTGCCCTGCGCCGCCTGTTGTTTGATGGCCTCGGCGGTGCGGCGGGCGTCGCTTTCGCTCATGCCAGCGGCTTTATCCTGCTGGCCGCGGGCGTACATCGCCGTGAAGGTCGGCAGGTTTAAACGGTAATTTTCCTGACGGTTGACGGTGAAGTTGCCGCCGACAAAATCGGAGCGGTGGGCGACGAACGCATAGGCGTGGCGTTCCGGTGACGATTTTGACGAGGTGCAGCCGGTGATCGTTACCAGGGCACAGCTGAGGGCGAGAATCGCGGTGGAGAGCCTCATGGGGATATCATCCTTAATCATAAAAGCACAAATGGGGCGCAGGCGGTCTGTTGCGCCTCCTGCGCTAATAAGCATATGAAACGGCAAAAGGATGCGCGTTAACGGGGCGGGAGAGAAGCCCTGATTATTAATAGTTTCCCGAGACACCGTCTTACTGAGCCGCGCTTGCGCGCCAGGCTGGCAGGCCAACCAGAGGTCATTTATGATAGCCTGCAGGATCCACCTCTATCGCAGGAAGTGCAGGGTTTATGTCTATTCAGAAAATTGCTCGTCTGGCCGGCGTTTCGGTGGCCACGGTGTCGCGGGTGCTGAACAACAGCGATACGGTAAAAGCCAAAAACCGTGAGCGCGTGCTGCAGGCGATTAAAGAGAGCAACTATCAGCCGAACCTGCTGGCGCGTCAGCTGCGAACCGCCCGCAGCAATATGATCCTGGTGATGGTCTCCAATATCGCTAACCCCTTTTGCGCCGAGGTGGTGAAAGGGATAGAAGAAGAGGCGGAAAAGAACGGCTACCGCATTCTGCTGTGTAACTCCGGGTCGGATCTGGCCCGCTCGACCTCCGGCCTGCAGCTGCTCTCCGGCAAAATGGTCGATGGCATTATCACCATGAACGCGCTCTCCAGCCTGCCGGAACTGACCACCATGATTGGCGATGCGCCCTGGGTACAGTGTGCGGAGTATGCCGACACCGGCAGCATCTCCTGCGTCGGGATTAACGACGTCGAGGCGGCCCAGGGGGCGGTGTCCCGGCTGGCCGACGGCGGGCGCCGGCGCATCGCGCTCATTAATCACGACCTCAGCTATCGCTACGCCCGTCTGCGCGAGCGCGGCTATAAAAGCGTGCTGCACGTGCACGGTCTGGCGTATCAGCAGGTGACCTACGCGCAGGATCTTAGCGCGGCGGCCGGTAAACGGGCGATGGAGCAGTTGCTGTCGCAAGACGAGAAGCCCGACGCGGTATTTGCCGTATCGGACTCCCTTGCCGCCGGGGCGCTGCGGGCGATTGACCAGGCCGGGCTGCGGGTGCCGGAGGATATCGCGGTGATCGGCTTCGACGGCACCGAGCTGGCGGAAGTGGTCTCCCCGCAGCTGACCACCGTTGAACAGCCCTCCCGGGCGATCGGCCGCACGGCGGTGGATCTGTTAATGAAACGCATCGACGATCCCGACGCCGCCGTCGAGCGAGTGATGATGGACTGGCGCGTGATCGCCCGCGCCAGCGCCTGAGGTTAGCGGGGGAAGGCCCCCGTCAGCGCGCGAATGTCGTTGCCGGTGGGCGTTTGATGAATGCGTAAGCCAAACTCCTCCACCACGGCGAAGACATGGTCGAAAATATCCGCCTGGATCCCCTCATATTCCGCCCACACCACGGTGTTGGTGAAGCAGTAGATCTCGATCGGCAAGCCGTTGGCATCCGGCGCCAGCTGGCGCACCATCAGGGTCATATCCTGGCGGATGCGCGGATGATGACGTAAATACTCCTGCAGATAGGCGCGGAAGGTGCCGACATTGGTCATTCGGCGCTCGTTGAGGACCGATTGCTCCCCGGCATACTGCTGGTTCCAGGCGCTAATCTCCTCGTGGCGCGAATCCATATAGGGTTTAAGCAACTTCGCCCGGATCAAGCGCTGCTGCTCCTGTTCATCGAGGAAATGAATGCTGGTGGTGTCGATGTTGAGGCTGCGCTTAATGCGGCGGCCGCCGGAGGCCGACATCCCGCTCCAGTTTTTAAACGAGTCGGAGACCAGCGACCAGGTTGGAATGGTGGTGATGGTGTTGTCCCAGTTGCGTACCTTGACCGTGGTGAGGCCGATATCGATCACCGCGCCGTCGGCGCCGTACTTCGGCATCTCCAGCCAGTCGCCAAGCTTGAGCATATCGTTGGCCGAGAGCTGGATACCGGCCACCAGACCAAGGATCGGATCTTTAAATACCAGCATCAGTACCGCGGCCATCGCGCCGAGCCCGCTAATCAGGATCGCTGGCGACTGGCCTATCAGCAGGGAAATAATCAGGATGCCGATAATAATCGCCGTCACCAGCTTAATTCCCTGGAATATCCCCTTCAGCGGTAGCTGAGAGGCGGCGGGAAATTTCTGCGCCAGCTTTAAGATCACATCCAGCAGCGAGAAGAAGGACAGCATGGCATATATCATCACCCATAGCTGAGCCACGGTGGTTAATATTTCTGCGGCCTCGCTGCCTTTTTGCAGCCACAGCACCGCCTGCACGTTAACGATGATCCCCTGCAGGGTAAAGGCCAGTCGGTGAAAGAGTTTATTCTGCGTGATGATTTGCAACCACAGATGGCTGCTGGCCAACGCCCGTTTTTCAAAAGCGCGCAGGACCACTTTGTGCAATATCAGATGCACGACGACGGCGGTGAACAAGATAATGCCGAAGATAATCATCAGCGAGCGGGTAGGGGTTATTTCGATTCCTAAGGCGGCAATTTGCGATATTAATTCCTGCATAACGTCTCCTGAATATCCAGCGGGTATGATGACCGCTGGATAACGATTATGCAAATTACCGCCGCCGGTATTACGACGCCGCCGTCGCCGGCTGTCGGTTGAGATGATGGCGCAGCCACAGCGCGATGGCCCCCAGCAACAGCATCATGGCCACCTCGACCAGCAGAAAATCAATCAGCGCCTGCGGATAGTTTCCGCCGCCGCGGCGGGCCAGCGCCAGAAACAGCGAACCGAGGATAGCCGGCCCGAGACCGAGGGTCGCCTGCTGCAGGGTGCTGAGGATGGCGCTCCCGGCCCCGGCGTCGCTGGCGCTGATATCGCGCATGCCAATCCGGTAAAAGCTGTTGACGATCAGCGCCTGACCGTAGCCGATCAGCGCCGTAGCGGGGACCAGCGTCAGGGCGGTGGTGGCGACGCCGAAGCGGGAGAAGGTGGCGCACAGCAGCAGTAGCCCGGCGATCTGCACCGTCAGACCGGTCAACAGGATCCGCCCCATGCTGTAGCGGGCGATAAGCCGCGGGGCATACAGCGCCGAAATAAAATAGGCCACGCCGAGGGCGATAAAGCTATTGCCGGACTGCCACGGCGCCATCCCCAGCCCCTCCTGCATGGTCAGCGCCATGCAGAACATAAAGCCGGACCAGGCGCTGAAGAACAGCAGAGCGATGGCCATCCCGAAGCGGATGCTGGTCAACTGCAGCAGACGCGGCGGCAGCAGGGGATGGTCGCCGCGCTGCTGCTGGCGCAGGGCGCTCTGACGCATGGCGAACAGCAGCGGCAGGACCGCCACCAGCATCAGCTGCAGCCACAGCGGCCAGTGCAGCTCCGGACCGAGGGCCATCGGGAACAGCAGGCAGCAGAGGATGAGGGCGAGGTACAGGGTACCCTGCCAGTCAATCCGCGACGGCGTCTCACGACGGGTTTCCGGCACATAGCGGCGGCTCAGGGCCAGCACCAGCAGGCAGATCGGCACATTGATAAAAAAGGCGTTGCGCCAGCCCAGCCCGGCGATATCCGCCGATACCAGCCAGCCGCCGCCCATCTGACCTACGATAAACGCGATCCCGCCGATCCCGCCATACAGGCTGATGGCCCGGGCGTGGGCCGGGCCTTTGAGGGTGACGTGCAGGGTGGCGAGGATCTGCGGCACAATCAGCGCCGCCCCGGCGCCCTGCAGGGTGCGGGCGGCCAGCAGGGCGCTGATGCTGTTCGCCATGCCGCACAACAGGGAAGCGATGCCAAAGAGAGCGACGCCCCACATAAACAGGCGACGGCGGCCATAGTTATCGCCAAGCTTACTGCCCATCGCCAGGCAGACGGCAAAGGCGACGCCGTAGAGCGCGACGATAAGCTCCAGCTGCGTGGCGCTGGCCGCCAGGGTGTGGGTGATGGCGTCCAGCGCCACATTGGTGATCGAGGTATCAATAAGCGGCAGCATCTGGCCGCCCAGCAGCAGCCACAGACCGGCGCGGCCGGGTGAAACAGCAGACGTTTTCATGGGGTTCTCCATTGCGTCATTCAGCAGACCGACGTAGCATTACCGATAAATTAAACGGGTACCAGTTCCTGTCTATACTGGTATTGGAACTACCATGCTGGAGGGGTGATGACCACGATGCCGCAACGAGAGTCGACGTTCGCCGTGCCGGACGATCGGCGCAAACAGCTGGGGGCGTTTCTGCGCGCCCGGCGTGAGAGCCTCGATCCGCAGCGCCTGGGGTTGCCCAGGGTGGGCCGCCGGCGCACGCCGGGTCTGCGCCGGGAGGAGGTGGCAATGCTTGCCGACGTCGGCGTCACCTGGTACACCTGGCTGGAGCAGGGGCGGGAGGTGAATCCGTCGGAAGCGGTGCTGGTGGGGGTAGCGAATGCCCTGCAGTGCAGCCCGCTGGAGACCCGGCACCTGTTCGTACTCGCCGGGCTGACCCCGCCGGAAGCGACCCAGGTGACGGTATGCGAAGGCATCAGCCCCGGCACCCGGCGAATGCTCGACAGCCTGATGCCGCAGCCGGCCAGTATTCAGAAACCGAACTTTGATATTGTGGCCTGGAACGACAGCTTCTGCCGCCTGATGGGCATCGATTTCGCCACCCTCCCGGAAGAGGATCGCAACTGCATTTATCTGTATCTGACCCATGAGACCTGGCGCAGCCGGATCGAAAATCGCGATGTGCTGCCGACCTTCGTCTCCTATTTCCGCGCCGCGATGGCCGAGCACCGCGGCGATCCGGCATGGGAAAACAAACTGGCGCGCTTTTTCGCCGCCTCGTCGGAGTTTGAAGCGCTGTGGCATCAGCGCTACGAGGTGCGCGGCGTGGAAAACCAGATTAAACATTTTAACCACCCGCAGCTCGGGCGATTCAGCCTGCAGCAGATGTACTGGTATTCGGCGCCGCGCAACGGTTCGCGCCTGCTGGTCTACCTGCCGATGGACGAGGCGGGCGAGCAGGCGCTGGCGTGGCTGGACCAACATTAATCACAAGGAATCAGATGGCTGGCAATGTGTCAACTTCGGGTATTGCCCGGCCGGCGCTGCTGGACGGTTCCCTCTCCCTCCGGGAATAGGGGAGGGAAAGCACTGTCGGGAAGTCCTGTATGTTATCTGCGACTTCAGCGCACATTGCGCTCCCGGTTAGTCTTCTGCGTTATATCTCTCATGGCGCAGGGAGCGCACAGGGGGCGGCCAGTCGCCGCCGCCCCCTGCACCCCCGGGCTCCGGCCAGCAACATCGCCACTGCGTGGTGCCTTCGACTTATCCCTGCAGGCTTCGGGTCGGGCCGAGGCAGCGTCCGTGCAAAACACGGCCCTCAGCCCGCATCCATGCGGGCTGCCCCGGCCTGCCGGGAACGTCTCAGCGATGTTGAGGCCGCAACACCGGCAGTTTCAGCAGCCCCAGGCTGGGACCGTAGGCCGGGTCAGGCGCAACTGCCACCCGCAGAAAGGCGAGCACATTAGCGAAAACAGGTTTGTCATCAGTCTCAAGGAATGCCTATGAACGTAACCCGAAAAGAGCAGCGCATTATTCAGCGCGCGCTGAACGCCTGGCAGGCCAGCGGGGAGTTAACCCCGGCGGACAGCCAGCGGCTGGCGCAAACGCTGCGCGTCTCCCCCTTCGACTGGCGGCGTCTGAGCCGCTATGCCTTCTGGACCGCGCTGGCCTGCGTGCTGATTGCTCTGGGCAGTCTGTTCGCCGACAATGAACTGGTGGCGTGGCTGCTGAGCCTGTTCAGCCGCTCGGCGCTGACGCGGATCCTGCTGCCTGCGCTGCTGGCTGTCGCCTGCTACGCCTGGGGTTTTCGCCGCCAGCGGCGGGAAACGCAGTGGCACTACAGCACCGAGGCGATTTTGTTTCTGGGCGTTGTCTTTACCGCGGTGGCGCTATGGCAGCTTGGCGAACGGCTGGATAACGGCAGCGGCCATATCGCGCCGCTGTTTCTGGCCGGATGCGTGATTTACGGCGCTATCGGCTATGCTGCCCGCTCCGGGCTGGTGTGGCTCTTTTTTCTGCTGGCGCTGGGCAACTGGTTTGGCGCGGAAACCGGCTATGTCTCGGGGTGGGGCGCCTACTGGCTGGGCATGAACTACCCGATTCGCTTCGTCCTGTTCGGCGGCGCGCTGCTGGCGCTCTGCTACGGCGCGCAGTCCCTGCTTCGCCAGCGGCAGCTGTTTACCGTCAGCAAGGCGATGGGCCTCACGTATCTGTTTATTGCGCTGTGGATCCTGTCGATTTTCGGCAATTACGACGCTGACAGCTGGTACAACGTAAGCCAGGCGCGACTCCTGCCGTGGGGGCTGCTGTTTGCCGCGGCGGCCGGCGTCTGCATTTTTATCAGTCTGAAAACCGATGACGCAATGCTGCGCGGCTTTGGGTTAACCTTCCTGGCGATCAATCTCTATACCCGCTTCTTTGAGTTTTTCTGGAACGGGATGCACAAGGTGCTGTTTTTCCTGATCCTTGCCGTCTCGCTGGCGGTAATTGGCCGTTATGCCGAGCGTATCTGGCACGCGGGTGAAAGGCAGGTGGAGAACAACTAACCTCGCTTTGAGAACGCTAACCACTCAGGCCGCGCTAAGTCGCGGCTTTTTTTCGTCCATGATTCCAGTTTCAGCACGTTTTTCTGCGATTGGCAGCAAATGCGCATACGCTTGCCGGGCATCGGCAAAATTAGCCTTTAAGGCAATTTGCCTTATATGCTAACATTTAGAGGAAGGGAGTCTGATGTTCAGAATGGTTGTGCACGTGGACGTTAAAAAGGAATTGCAGGCGCTTCCGGCCATTGTCCAGGCGAAGATGATCAGGCAATTAGACAAGTTACGCCAAAATCCCACCGCGCTGAGAGAACCTGATAGTAAACCGCTGGGGCAGGGGCTATTCGAAATTCGGGCGTTAGGTTCGGTACAGGGGCGGGGGATTTACGTTTTTCAGCAAGGCAAGACGCTCTTTCTGCTACGGGTTTTTGTCAAGAAAACGCAAAAAACCCCGTCATCGGAAATTCGCCTGGCGCTGAAGCGATTAGAGGAGATGCGCAATGAGTAAAAAGATCATTGACTGGGATACGTTAAAAACGGAACTGCTCAGCCAGCCTGAGGTTCAGGCTGCGTTCGATGCGCAAGAACGTCAACATCGATTACGTACTATGCTGGCGCAATGGCGCGAGCAGGCGGGGCTGACCCGAGCCCAGGTGGCGCAGAGGATGGGGGTGAGTGCGCCAACGGTCTCCAGAATGGAAGCCAATATCACCCGCGCCAGTCTGGATACCTTAACGCGATACGCGTTAGCCTGCGGTATAAAGCACCCGCAAGTTTTACTGTATTAAATTAAGGCGCCCGGCGGCGCTTCGCTTGCGCGGGCCTACGGTGAGGGCTAACCAGCTGATATAGAGAGGGTTATGTAGGCCGGGTCAGGCGTAGCCGCCACCCGGCACTGACAAGCGACACCACAGGCGCCCGGTTAAAGGTGCCTTGTGCGGAGATTAAATCTCGGTAATCGTCGTCGACTGCGGCAGACGCGACTTCGGCAGGGAGGCGTTAAAGTCTTCAACGCTATGATGGCCGACCGGGACCACCACCAGGCTGGTGTAGCCCTGGGCTTTCAGGTCAAATTCCTCATCGAGGATCGCAAAATCAACCCCTTCAATCGGCACGGCGTCGAGACCCATCGCCGCTACGCCCAGCAGGAAATTGCCGACGTTGAGATACACCTGCTTCGCCATCCACTGATCGTCATCCTTCAGCTCTTTGCGGTGCATATCGGCAAAGAAAGTGCGACCCTTGTGGTTAGCGGCTTTTGCGTCCGGGGTGGCGAAACGGCCATCGGCCTCTTCCTGATCCACGACGCGCTGCAGCCAGGCGTCGTCCATCGCGGTTTTCGCGCAGAACACCACCACGTGCGAGGCGTCGAGAATTTTACGTTCGTTGAACACGTAGGTACCGCTGGCGGCTTTCGCCACGCGGGCTTTCCCTTCATCGGTGCTGGCGACGATAAAGTGCCACGGCTGGGAGTTGGTGCTAGACGGGCTGTACTGCAGCAGCGTTTTCAGCTGTTCCGCTTCCCCGGCAGTCAGCTTTTTCGTGGCGTCAAAGGCCTTGGTGGAATAGCGCTTCAAAGCGACCGATACGATATCCATAACTCTTCCTCACAGTTTACAGCACCTTACCGGTGCGTTCAGGAGAGGAAGAGTACAGCGAAGATCGCCAAATGATAAGGGTGAAAAATGCGATAACACTTATCGCGTTTGGCTGAAAATCAGCGCGGACGCAGGCGCTGCTGGGCCTTTTTGCTCAGCTTGTTCACCACCTGATGCCATGAGTCGTCAATCAGCTCGGCCAGCAGATCCTCGCTGATATCGTCCCCCGGCACCACCGTGATCCAGTGTTTCTTGTTCATATGGTAGCCCGGTTCGATACTGCGATAAATTTCCTGATTGAGCAGCGACTTCTGCGGCTCGGCCTTGAGGTTGACCAGCGCCCGGCCGCGAATGTTCATGGTGATCATAAAGATGCGGCCGTCGACCTTAAACACGTCGTACTCCGGCCCAAAGGGCCAGCAGTGCTCGGTAAACGGGTAGGTCAGGGCGATACGGTGGGCGCAGGGGTGCAGCGTTTCCGGCGTCATTTGGCGTCCGCCTCATGCAGGGCGTTCCACATGGCTTCAAAGCCGAGGGCGATAATCTCCCGGGCGCGCTGCGGATCGTGGCTGGCGAATTCGATAGTGGTTTCCGCCAGCGACAGAAACAGGGCATCGCCAAAGGCGCGATACGCTTCGCTGAGGAATATCTCTTTCACCGACAGCTGGCACATTTCGTTGAGCTCCGGAAAGCTCTCTTTCACCTGGCGGCGGGTTTCGTCCGTGATGCGCTCGCTGAGCGCCATCCGGCGGATCGCCTTGTGCTCCATCGGGTTGCGCACGCCCCAGTCGATATAGCTGTTCCAGATATTGCGCGCGTTCTCTTTCGGGCGCTTTTCGTCCGGATCCAGCCCGGCGATCATCATCCGCACCAGGCGCAGCTTAATGGCGAGGTACAGTTCGTTGAGCAACTCATCCTTGGTGGCGAAATAGCGAAACAGCGTCCCCTCGGCAACCCCGGCGCTGCGGGCGATGGCCGACGTTGAGGCGGCGATGCCGGACTGGGCGAAAGCCGCGGCGGCAGCTTCCAGTAACGCTTGCTTTTTATCTTCACTCTTTGGACGAGCCACTACATTTTTCCTCACGCAGGTTTAAACAAACCGCCGATCTTTGCACGTCTGACCAGGTCGCTGCAACGGCGGAACGCAAAAATTGAAAATCGTCTTGACGACTTTCATCACATTCCTAATAATGAGTGCGTACTCACTCATAATCAAGTTATATCATAAAGCCTCCGGGATGGGGGCTTTTGTCTGGTCAGGATATGAACCGTGTCACTTTCAGCGTGGTCGCCATCATGTTACTCGCAGCAGCAACGACATTGCCGTTTGTCCTCAATGCCGGTTTTGGTAAGGCGCCGCAGGGGGCACAGCTTAGCCAGGTGGAAGCGTCTCCCCACTACCGGGACGGCCAGTTCCATAACCAACTGCCCACGCCGGGATTCACCGGGCAGAAAAATATGTTGGCGGCGTGGTGGGATTTTTTGATGACCAAACGGGAAAACGCCCGTCCCGCGCAGCCGCTGCCGCTGGTGAAAACCGATCTGGCGACGCTGCCCCTCGGGCAGGACGTGATGGTCTGGCTCGGCCACTCTTCCTGGTATCTGCAGCTGGCGGGAAAACGCATCCTGATCGACCCGGTGTTCAGCGATTACGCGGCGCCGTTCTCCTTTATCAATAAAGCCTTCCCCGGCGATTATCCGTGGCGGGCGGAAGGGATGCCGGAGATCGATCTGCTTATCGTCTCCCACGATCACTACGACCATCTGGATTACGCCACCATCCGCGCTCTGCTGCCGAAAATTAAGCGGGTCATTACGCCGCTGGGGGTTGGGTCGCACCTGCGCTACTGGGGAATGGACGGGGCGCTGATTACCGAAGCGGACTGGCAGCAGGCGATTCCGGTTAGCGACGAGCTCACCGTCCACGTCCTGCCGGCGCGGCACTTTTCCGGCCGTGGGCTGAAGCGCAACCAGACGCTGTGGGCCAGTTTTCTGTTCGTTACCCCGCAGCAAAAGATTTATTACAGCGGCGACAGCGGGTATGGGCCGCACTTTAAAGCGATAGGCGATGAGTTCGGTCCGATCGATCTGGCGATCATGGAGAACGGACAGTATGACCAGGACTGGAAATATATCCACATGATGCCGGATGAAACGGCTCAGGCTGCTGACGACCTGCGCGCTCGCGCGGTGCTGCCTGGGCATGCAGGACGATTCGTTTTGGCGAAACACAGCTGGGATGAACCGTATCAACGGCTGGCGACTGCCAGCGAAGGAAGGGCCTGGCGTCTGCTGACGCCTGTGCAGGGCGAGCCGGTGTGGGTCGCCGATAAGACGCAATCATTTAACGCCTGGTGGCGCTAAGCGCCAGTGCAGCATCAGAGGAGAGAGCATATGACGATTTCCGCTCAGGTGATTGACACTATCGTCGAGTGGATTGATGACAACCTGCATCAACCGCTGCGTATTGATGATATCGCTCGCCATGCCGGGTATTCGAAATGGCATCTGCAACGGCTGTTTTTACAGTATAAAGGGGAGAGCCTGGGGCGCTATATACGCGAAAGGAAGCTGCTGCTGGCCGCCCGCGATCTGCGCGACACCGATCAGCGGGTCTACGATATCTGCCTGAAGTATGGCTTCGATTCACAACAGACCTTTACCCGCGTCTTCACCCGGACCTTCAATCTGCCGCCGGGCGCCTACCGTAAAGAGAACCACAGCCGCGCCCACTGAGGCGCGCCCTTCCTGATTTAGCGTTCGAGGGAAAACCAGCGACGCCATACCCAGCGCAGCACCAGATACTCAATGGCGCCCAGCGCCAGGAACCACAGACAAAACAGCACGGTATAAAGCTGGTTGAGATCCATCATATGGAATGTCTCAACCAGCTTTTGCGCCAGCGTCAGGCCCAGCGACGGCGCGGGCAACAGCAGACAGGAGAGCAGGGCCAGCAGTAAGATCCCGGCGGCGGAGAGGAGCGTTTCCAGCGGATGTTTCATGTCATGTTAATCATCAGTTAAAAAACATATTGTCCGGCAAAATAACACCTAACGCAATATGCTTTGTATTTTACTCGCCTTAATGCGTCTCTTTTTAATATTATTGCCTGCGTTTTCTTCTCATGTTAATTAATCTGAAATAATTTGTAATTAAATTAAAACCCGTTGCTTGTAAATTAACGTCATTATTATGCCAGCGCTTTTACAAAACTATAAGTGCTATACCCCACCAGCGTGGCAGCGATGATGGCCAGCAGGATGTACAGCGCCAGACGGCGTCCGCGGTAGATTCCAAACATATTTGACCTCGTTTAGTTTTGGTTTATTAATATTCTGTAATAGTTGGTTCGTGGAATTAACTTACCACATATTTTTTATTTTGCGAAAAATTTAGGCTTGTAATAGTTCACATTTTTATCGGCTTTTTCGCCACCTTTTATTGCATTGGCCAGGAATGATTTCAGGCTTTCCGACTCACGGAATTTATAAGGAAAATGTAATTTGACCAAGATGAATAACCCAAAGTTTACGACGCCCTCGGGCGACACCGCGCCACGGCAGGTCTGGCAGCAGACCGTTGACGCAGTGCTGGCGCAGACCAAAAGCCAGGCCGCTGGGTTAAGTTCCGCAGACGCCGCCGAGCGCCTGAATACCTGCGGGCCGAACGCGCTGCCGGAAAAGAAGGGAAAACCGACCTGGCTGCGCTTTCTCGCCCACTTTAACGACGTACTGATTTATGTGCTGCTGGCCGCTGCGGCGCTCACCGCCATCATGGGTCACTGGGTCGATACCCTGGTGATCCTTGGCGTGACGGTGATTAACGCCCTGATCGGCCATATCCAGGAGAGCAACGCCGAAAAATCCCTGCAGGGGATCCGCAACATGCTCTCCAGCGATGCCCGCGTCCAGCGTAACGGCAAACATGAGACTATCCCGACGCGCGACCTGGTGCCGGGGGATATCGTTATCCTGCGCGCCGGCGACCGCGTGCCGGCGGACATGCGGCTGATTGAAACGCACAACCTGCGGGTGGAAGAGGCGATCCTCACCGGCGAGTCGACGGTGGTGGATAAAATCACCGACGCGCTGGAGGGCGACCTGCCGCTGGGCGACCGGGTGAACATGGTCTTCTCCGGGACCACCGTCAGCGCCGGCGGCGGCGTCGGCGTGGTGACCGCCACCGGCGCGCAGACCGAACTCGGCCATATCAACCAGATGATGGCGGGCATTGAGAAGCACCGCACCCCGCTGCTGGTGCAGATGGATAAGCTCGGCAAAGCGATTTTCGTCATTATCCTCGCCATGATGGTGGCGCTGTTTATTTTCAGCCTCGCGTTGCGGGACATCCCGATGGGCGAACTGCTGCTGTCGCTGATTAGCCTGGCGGTGGCTGCGGTACCGGAGGGACTGCCGGCGATCATCTCGATTATTCTGTCGCTCGGCGTGCAGACGATGGCGCGCAAGCGGGCGATTATCCGTAAGCTGCCGACCGTGGAAACCCTCGGCGCCATGACCGTGGTCTGCTCGGATAAAACCGGCACCCTGACGATGAACGAAATGACCGTCAAGGCGATCATCACCGCCGACTGCTGCTACCGGGTGGAAGGCGACAGCTATGAGCCGCAGGGGCGGATCTTCCTTGAGGGGAGCGATGAGCCCGTGCAGGTTCAGCCGGGTACCGTGCTGGAGACCTGGCTGCGCACCATCGACCTGTGCAACGACAGCCAGCTTACCCAGGATGAGCGCGGCCTGTGGGGGATCACCGGCGGGCCAACCGAAGGGGCGCTGAAGGTGCTGGCGGCGAAAGCGCAGCTCCCGGCGGTGGAGGCCCGTCTGGTGGCCAAGATCCCTTTTGACTCGCAGTACAAATATATGTCCACGCTGCAGCACATCGATGGCGACGCCCGGGTGCTGATCACCGGTGCGCCGGACGTTATCTTCGCCATGTGCCGCGAGCAGATGACCCGCCAGGGCGCGGTGCCCTTCGAGGCGCAGTACTGGGAAGAGGAGATGGCGCGCTTCGCCCGTCAGGGGCTGCGCATGGTGGCGGCGGCCTGTAAGCCGGCCAGCGTTGATGCCACTACGCTGAACCATGAGGACCTGCAGGAGGGACTGATTTTCCTCGGCATCGCCGGGATGATGGATCCCCCGCGTCCGGAAGCGATTGACGCTATCCACGCCTGCCAGACCGCCGGCATCCGTGTGAAGATGATCACCGGCGACCACCCGCAGACGGCGATGAGCATCGGCCAGATGCTGGGGATCACCAACAGCAGCCAGGCCATGACCGGCTACCAGCTGGAGCACATGGACGATGCGGCGCTGGCGAAGGCGGCGGTGGAGTACGACATCTTTGCCCGCACCAGCCCGGAGCATAAGCTGCGCCTGGTGAAAGCCCTGCAGGATAACGGCGAAGTGGTCGGCATGACCGGCGACGGCGTCAACGACGCGCCGGCGCTGCGCCAGGCCGACGTGGGTATCGCCATGGGCATCAAAGGCACCGAAGTCACCAAAGAGGCGGCTGACATGGTGTTGACCGATGATAACTTCGCCACCATCGCCAGCTCGGTGAAAGAGGGCCGTCGGGTCTATGACAACCTGAAGAAGACCATCCTCTTCATCATGCCGACCAACCTGGCGCAGGGGCTGCTAATCATCATCGCCCTGCTGGCGGGGAACATGATTCCGCTGACCCCGGTGCTGATCCTGTGGATGAACATGGCGACGTCGGCGACCCTCTCCTTCGGCCTGGCCTTTGAGGCCGCGGAGCGCAACGTGATGAACCGCCCGCCGCGTAAAACCGGCCAGCACGTGATGGATGGTTTCGCCGTGTGGCGGGTGGCTTTCGTCGGGTCGATGATCGCGATCGCCGCCTTTATCCTTGAGGCCTGGCTGGCGCCGCGCGGCCACAGTCCGGAGTTTATCCGCACCGTGCTGCTGCAGATGCTGGTGACGGCGCAGTGGGTCTACATGATCAACTGCCGCAGCAGCGACAGCTTCTCCCTGAGCATGGGCCTGCTGCGCAATAAAGGCATCTGGCTGGTGACCGGTGTCCTGCTGCTGATGCAGCTGGTGATTATCTATGTCCCGCTGATGCAGAGCATGTTTGGCACGGAAGCGCTGCCGCTGCGCTACTGGTTTGTCACCCTGGTCATCGGCATCGCCATGTTCCTGGTGGTGGAAGTCGAGAAGCGTCTGACGCGCCGGTTCCGCAAAACGGCCTGATCGATCTCGCGCGCCTGGCTGCAGGCGCGCGTTACTTTCGCAAGGATCCTCTATGATTAACACCTTTCGCTTTGCGCTGCTGGCCTGCGTCCTGGGCGGCAGCGTCCTGACGGCGACCGCCGCGCCGGCGGTGCCGGTCCGCATCGCCACGGTAGAACGGGCTCCTCACGCTGAAGAACGCGCCATCCCCGGGCGGGTCGAGGCGATCCGCGCCGTCGACATTCGCGCGCGCACCGAAGGGGTGATTGTTCAGCGCCACTTCCAGGACGGGCAGTATGTGACCGAGGGCGACCTGCTGTTTACCCTCGACGACGCGCAGCCCCGCGCGGCGCTGGCCCTGGCGCAGGCCGAGCTGAAAAGCGCCGAAGCCTCGCTACGCCAGTCGCAGCAGCTGCTCACTCGCTATGAGCGGCTCATCAACAACCACTCCATCAGCCGCAACGACCTCGACACGGCCCGGATGCAGCGCGACGTCGCCGCCGCCGCCGTGCAGCAGGCGAAAGCCCGCGTCGAGGCTCAGCAGATTGTGCTCGGTTATACCCGGATTGCGGCGCCGGTGACCGGGCGGGTGGGCCACAGCGCCTTTCACGTCGGGACGCTGGTCAACCCGTCCAGCGGGGTGCTGGCGGACATCGTGCAGCTCGATCCGGTACGGGTGTCGTTTGCCCTCGACGAAGCCGCGTTTTTCAGCAAAACCGGCCAGCATGCCGACATCCACGCCCTGAAGCAGGCATGGCTGGCGCAAATTGACGTGGATGGCAAACGGCGCGACGGCGTGTTGACCTCCATCGATAACCGGATCGACGCCCGCACCGGCAGCGTGGCGGTGCGGGCGGAGTTTGCCAATCCGCAGCACCGTCTGCTGCCGGGCGGCAGCGTGACGATCCTGTTCCGTCCGCAAGCGCTGTCGTCGCGGGTGATGATCCCGGCTGCCGCCGTGCAGCAGGATCCGCAGGGCTTTTTCAGCTGGGTGCTGAAGCCGGACCACACCGCCGGGCAGCGTCGTCTGACCCTTGCGGGGCAACAGGGGCAGCAGTTTGCGGTCGAGAAAGGGCTGCAGGCGGGCGAGCAGGTGATCACTGACGGCGCGCAGCGGCTGCGCGAAGGCGCCGCGGTGCAGGTGCTGAACTAGCTAAGGAGAGGGGATGCTGACCTTTTTTATCCGTCGTCCGCGATTTGCGATGGTGATCGCGCTGCTGCTGACCTTTGTCGGCGCGGTATCGCTGAAGCTGATCCCGGTGGAGCAATACCCGGCGATCACGCCCCCGGTGGTGAACGTCACCGCCAGCTGGCCGGGCGCCAGCGCGTCAGACGTGGCGGAGGCCATCGCCGCCCCGCTGGAGACCCAGCTCAACGGCGTCGATCATATGCTGTATATGGAGTCCACCAGCTCGGACGAGGGGACGTACCGCCTGAGTATCACCTTCGCGGCAGGCACCGATGCCGATCTGGCGGCGATCGACGTGCAAAACCGGGTGGCGCAGGCGCTGGCGCAGCTTCCGGCGGAAGTGCAGCAGAATGGCGTCCAGGTGCGCAAGCGCGCCAGCAACCTGCTGATGGGGGTAAGCCTTTACTCGCCGCTGGGTACGCTGTCGCCGCTGTTTGTCAGCAATTACGCCAGCACCCAGGTGCGCGAGGCGCTGGCCCGCCTGCCCGGCGTCGGCGAGGTGCAGATGTTTGGCGCCCGGGATTACAGCATGCGCATCTGGCTGCGCCCGGACCGCATGAACGCCCTTAACATCACTACGGATGACGTTGCCCAGGCGCTGCGCGAGCAGAATGTGCAGGGGGCGGCGGGGCAGGTGGGCACCCCACCGGTGTTCAACGGCCAGCAGCAGACGCTGACCATCAACGGACTGGGGCGTCTGAACGAGGCGGCCAGCTTTGGCGAGATTATCCTCCGCCGCGGCGCGCAGGGGCAGCTGGTGCGCCTCGCCGACGTGGCGACCATCGAGCTGGGCGCCCGCAGCTACAGCTCCGGCGCGCAGCTGAACGGTAAAGCGTCGGCCTATCTGGGGATCTATCCGACGCCTACCGCCAACGCCCTGCAGGTCGCCAGCGCGGTGCGCGCGGAGCTTAACCGCCTGCACACTCGCTTTCCGGCGGATCTCACCTGGGAGGTGAAGTTCGATACCACCCGCTTTGTGGCGGCGACGATCAAAGAGATCGGCGTCTCGCTGGCGCTGACCCTGCTGGCGGTGGTGGTGGTGGTGTCGCTGTTCCTGCAGAGCTGGCGGGCGACGCTGATCGTGGCCCTGGCGATCCCGGTGTCACTGATCGGCACCTTTGCGGTGCTCTATCTGCTGGGCTACAGCGCCAACACCCTCAGCCTGTTCGCGATTATTCTTGCCCTGACGATGGTGGTGGATGACGCCATTGTGGTGGTGGAGAATGTCGAAACCAAAATGGCGGAAGGACTGGATCGCCTGCAGGCCACCGCCCAGGCGCTGCGGCAGATCGCCGGGCCGGTGATCGCCACGACCCTGGTGCTGTTGGCGGTGTTTGTGCCGGTGGCGCTGCTCCCGGGGATCGTCGGCGAGCTGTATCGGCAGTTTGCCGTGACGCTCTCCACCGCGGTGGCCCTGTCGAGCCTGGTGGCGTTAACCCTGACCCCGGCCCTCTGCGCGCTGCTGCTGCGCCCGCGACCCGCCCGGCCGGCGGCAGTGTGGCGGGCGTTTAACCGTCTTCTCGACGGCACCCGCGACGGCTATGGCCGGCTGGTGGGGTGGATGAACCGCCGCCCGTGGCTGGCGCTGGCGGCGACGGTGGCGGCGGGCGCGCTGGTGGCGTTCAGCTTCACCTCGATGCCGAAAGGCTTCCTGCCGCAGGAAGATCAGGGCTACCTGTTTGCCAGTGTGCAGCTGCCGGAGGCGGCGTCGCTGGAGCGTACCGAAGCGGTGATGGCCCAGGCGCGCAAGCTGCTGACGGCTAACCCGGCGGTGGAGGATGTGATTCAGGTGTCCGGCTTCAACATTCTCAACGGCACCAGCGCCGCTAACGGCGGGTTTATCTCGGTGATGCTCAAGGACTGGCATCAGCGGCCGCCGCTGGATACGGTGATGGCGGATATTCAGCGCCAGCTGCTGTCGCTGCCGGAGGCGACGATCATGACCTTCGCGCCGCCGACCCTGCCGGGCCTGGGCAATGCCTCGGGGTTTGATCTGCGCATTCTGGCGCAGGCCGGTCAGTCGTCGGCGGAGCTGGAGCAGGTGACGCGGGAGATCCTTCAGCTGGCGAACCAGCATCCGCAGCTGAGCCGGGTATTTACCACCTGGAGCAGCAACGTGCCGCAGCTGACCCTGACGGTCGACCGCGATCGGGCGGCGCTGCTGGATGTGCCGGTGGCGCAGATCTTCAGCAGCCTGCAGACGGCGTTCGGCGGCACGCGCGCCGGCGATTTCAGTCTTAACAACCGTGTCTATCATGTGGTGATGCAAAATGAGATGCAGTGGCGCGAGCGGGCTGAGCAGATTAGCGAGCTGTACGTCCGCAGCCGCGACGGCGAGCGGGTGCGGTTGAGCAATCTGGTCACCATTACGCCGACGGTGGGGGCGCCGTTTATTCAGCAGTACAACCAGTTCCCGTCCGTGTCGGTGAGCGGTTCAGCGGCCGAGGGGGTCAGCAGCCGCACGGCGATGGCGGCCATGGAGCAGATTTTGCAGGCCCATCTGCCGCCGGGGTATGACTACGCCTGGAGCGGGATCTCCTGGCAGGAGCAGCAGACCGGCAATCAGGCGGTGTGGATCGTGCTGGCTGCGGTGGCGATGGCGTGGCTGTTCCTGGTGGCGCAGTATGAAAGCTGGACGCTGCCGGCGAGCGTCATGCTCTCGGTGCTGTTCGCCATCGGCGGAGCGCTGGTCTGGCTGTGGACGGCGGGCTATGCCAACGATGTGTATGTCCAGATAGGGCTGGTGCTGCTGATCGCCCTGGCGGCGAAGAACGCGATTCTGATCGTTGAGTTCGCCCGCAGCCGGCGCGAGGAGGGGCTGTCGATAGTCGACGCCGCGCGCGAGGGCGCCACCCGCCGCTTCCGCGCGGTGATGATGACCGCGGTGTCGTTTATTATCGGCATCATGCCGATGATGCTCGCCACCGGCGCCGGGGCGCAGAGCCGGCGGATCATCGGCACCACGGTGTTCAGCGGGATGCTGGTGGCGACGATGGTTGGCATCCTGTTTATTCCTTCGCTGTATGTGCTGTTTCAGCGTATGCGCGAGTGGGCGCATCGGCGTGGGTAAGCGCGGCGCCACAACGACTACCGGGCGATCCCCTCTCCTCTGGGGGAGAGCCGGGGTCAGGGGGAATCGGCCCCGCTGCACGCCCGTAGTTTTCAGGGCCATACCATAGCGAGCAGACTTTGTAGGCCCGGTAAGCGCAGCGCCACCGGGCAAGGACATCGGGCACGGCGGCAATCCCTTGCCCGGCCTGTCGTTAATTTATTCAGTCTCCTGGCTGGAATGGCCGCCCCCAAACGCGCCCGCTATTTCCTCTCCACCGTTATCATGGTCACGAACGGATGATACTGCCACGGCACGCTGCCGCCTTTGCGGTACATCTTCGACAGGGTGCCGTCGAGATAAAGCATCTGCCGCACCCCAAGTTTTGACTGCGCATAGCAGGCAAAATCATAGAAGTTGGTTTCGCGATCGCTGAGCATAAACACCACCCGGCCCTGCTTATCGATGCCAACGCCGTTGCGCAGTTTGCGGGAGCTGGCGGAGGGCTTCAGCCGCCAGTTGATAGCGCCATTTTCAATCAGCATCGGGCCGGACTGCACCGCATAGCGGATGGCGGGAGAGCGTTTAAACGCCGGCAGCGGCACGATTTTCGCCCGGCCGTTCTCCACCAGGAATACGCCGCCGGGGCGGATAAAGAAGTTCCCGCCGCCGGCGGAGCGGTTTACCGGCGTCAGGCGCTTGCCGTCTTCGATATACAGCCCCAGCGGCGCGTAGGCCTTATCGTAAATGCCGCCGTTCATCGCCATCTGCACCCGGCCATCGCCATCGATACCCGCCAGCAGCGAACGCAGGGAACCCCAGGCTTTGCCGTGCCGATCCTGCCAGTACATCGCAATGCGCTCTTTCTGCGCATCCACCCGATAGCTCTGCAGGGTCAGCGTCGGGTCGGTGAGGGTACAGGCGGCGCTGGCGAGGGTGGCCAGGGGCAGCAGCGCCAGGGGGAGCAGGCAGCGTAATAACATGGGCGGTCCTTTCTATGGTCTGCGCCGAGTATAACCGCCTCGCTGTCTTATGCCGCCCAAATCTCACAGTGTTTTTGCACCAGCCCGGAAAGCGAACCGCCGTTGGCGATAAACTCGCGCATCTGCTGCGCCTCGCTGTGCGGCGATTTCGCCTGACGAACCACCGCCTCCAGCGCCGCCGTCGCCTTCAGCTGATGGGCGAAAGGAGCCAGCCGGTCGGCGAGCTGCAGGATCTCCTGGCGGATGCTGCGCTGCTCCCCGCCGCGCACATCGGTGAGAGTCCCGTCCAGCCCGTAGCGACAGGCCTGATAGCGGTTAAAAGGGTACAGCAGATAATCGTCAGGCTGGTGCTTAAAAGGACGCTCCGTCAACAGCCAGCAGGCCAGGGTCTGAATAAAGCCGGCGATGTGGATCGCCTGGGCAAGGGTCAGGGGGGTATCCATCACCCGCACCTCGACGGTACCAAACTGCGGGCTGGGGCGAATATCCCAGTGCAGATCCTTCATGCTGTCGATCATGCTGGTGTAGCTCAGCTGGCGGAACAGGCGACGAAACCCCTGCCAGTCGGCCACCCACGGCATCGGGCCGTTGTCGGGATAAGAGGAGAAGCGGTTGAGGCGCGAACAGGCGAAGCGGCTGTCGGTGCTGTCGAACCACGGCGAGGCGGCGTTAAGGGCGATGAAATGCGGCACAAAGCGCGACAGGCCGTGCAGCAGATAGATGGCGTCGTCGCCGCTCTGGCAGCCGACGTGCACATGCTGGCCAAAGACCGTCGCCTGCTGCGCCAGATAGCCAAAATGCTCGACGGTTTTGACATAGCGCGGATTGTCGCTGATCTGCTGGCGCTGCCAGGCATGAAAGGGGTGCGAACCGCCGCCGCAGATCTGCAGATGATGATGCAGCGCCGCGCGCTGGACCGCCTGTTGGATGGCGCTGAGCTGGGCTTGCGCATGGCTGATGTCGCGACACACCCCGGTGGCGATCTCCAGCATGCTCTCGGTGATATCGTGCTTGGCTTCTCCCACGGTCAGTTCATGCTGGACGTCGGCAATCAGAGTCGAGGCATCCTGGCTGAGGTCGTAACCCGGCGGGTTCACCACCTGCAGCTCCAGTTCGATACCGAGGGTAAACGGATCGGAGCGGTGAAAATCGGCTAAAGGCATAGTCTCTCCCGGTCGATGTGTTCTCTGAAGTATAGAAGGGATTGTTCCCGGCGGAGAATACGCCGCGGCGGGGGAGGGGGAAGCATAAAAAAGTGACGCGACGTGATTATTTAAATTTTGCGATATAGCGACTGGTGCAATTCTGCAACATATTTCCCGCTGGCGGTGCGGCAGAATAAGGTTGAATTATTTTCCCATAATTATCATGGTGATAATATAAGTCCTTCTTATTTTATCGGTCGGTTTCGGCCTATTTCCGCCCGCACCAGAGCTGGTACGCATTTTGCCTGTTAATCAGTGACACTTTATTTAACAGGGATCATGTGATGCACAAAACGACGTTATTTTCGCGTGCCGGTCGTCTCGCCGTGGCGGTGAGCGGCGCACTGGCCCTGGCGGGCGCCGCCTTACCTGCCAACGCCTCCACGCTGCGGATCGCCATGACCGCCGCGGATATTCCGTTGACCCTCGGCCAGCCGGATCAGGGCTATGAGGGCAACCGCTTTACCGGCATCCCGCTGTACGACGCGCTGGTGGAGTGGGATCTGTCGCAAGGGGAAAAGCCCAGCGGTCTGGTGCCGGGACTGGCGACCGAGTGGCACATCGATCCGCAGAACACCCGCCGCTGGATTTTCACCCTGCGTCCGGGGGTGAAATTTCATGATGGGAGCGAGGTGAACGCCGACGCCATCGTCTGGAACGTGGATAAGGTGCTCAATAAAGCAGCGCCACAGTACGCCCCGGGTCAGATCGGCAACACCCTGTCGCGGATGCCGACCCTCGCCGGCGCGGAGAAAATTGACGATCACACCGTGGCGCTGACCACCTCGGAACCGGACGCGCTGCTGCCGTACAACATTACCAACCTGTTTATTGTCTCGCCCACGGCGTGGCAGAAGCAGTATGACGCGGTGCCGGCCAGCGCGGGCGATAGCGCCGCGCGCAGCAAACAGGCGTGGACCGCCTTCGCCGCCCATGCGGTGGGCAGCGGCCCGTTCAAACTGGAGAAGCTGGTGCCGCGTCAGCAGCTGATCCTCGCGAAAAACCCCGACTACTGGAATAAAGATCGCATTCCCCGGGTGGATAAGGTGGTGCTGATCCCCTTGCCGGAGGCTAACGCCCGCACCGCGGCGCTGCTGTCGAAGCAGGTGGACTGGATTGAAGCCCCGGCGCCGGACGCCATCGATCAGATCAAGTCTCAGGGTTTTCACCTCTACGCCAACACCCAGCCGCACCTGTGGCCCTGGCAGTTCTCCTTTGAAAAAGGATCCCCGTGGCAGGACATTCGGGTGCGTAAAGCGGCCAACCTGTGTCTGAACCGCGCCGAGCTGAAGAGCTACCTCGGCGGCTATATGACCGAGGCCACCGGGGTCTACGAGGCCGACAGCCCGTGGCATGGCAAACCCACCTTCCAGATCAAATATGACCCGGACGCCGCCCGTCAGCTGATGACCGAGGCCGGATACAGCGCCGGCAAGCCGCTGCACGTCACGGTGGCGACCTCGGCTTCCGGCTCGGGGCAGATGCAGCCCTTGCCGATGAACGAGTATATCCAGCAGAGCCTGAAGAGCTGCTTCTTCAATGTGGATATCAAAGTGGTGGAATGGAACACCCTGTTCACCAACTGGCGTCTGGGCGCCCGGGATCCCTCGGCAAAAGGGATCGACGCGATCAACGTCAGCGCCGCGGTCAACGATCCCTATTTTGGCCTGATCCGCTTCTCCACCGCCAAAGCGTTTCCGCCGGTGGCGACCAACTGGGGCTACTTCTCCACCCCGGAGACGGAAAAACTGGCCGCCGCCGTCAAGCACGCCTTTACCCCGGAAGCGATGAATAAAGCCGCCGGCGAGCTGCACGCCGCGCTGGTGGATCAGGTGCCGTTCCTGTTTGTCGCCCACGACGTCGGGCCGCGCGCGATTTCGCCCGCGGTGACCGGGGTGGTGCAACCGCAGAGCTGGTTTATCGACCTCAGTCTGGTGAGCAAAAAAGAGTAATCGCGAAAGGGGCGACCGATGATCAATACGCTGCTATACCGCATTCTGCTGGCTATCCCCACCATGCTTGGGGTGGCGGTGATCTGTTTCATGCTGGTGCAGATAGCGCCTGGCGACCCGCTGGTGTCGGTAATGCCGCCGGACGCCTCGGAGGCGCTGCGCCAGACGTTGATGCAGGCCTACGGCTTTGATAAGCCGCTGCCCCTGCAGTTTATCCACTGGCTGTGGCGGGCGCTGCACGGCGACCTCGGTATGTCGGTCGCCACCGGCCGCCCGGTGATAGACGAGGTGATGACCGCGGTAAGCTACTCCCTGCGCCTGGCGCTGCTGGCGACGGCGATCGGCTTCGTCCTCGGCAGTCTGTTCGGCTTTGTCGCCGGCTATTTTCGCAACAGCGTCATCGACCGTCTGGCCTCGGTGTTGTCGGTGTTTGGCGTCAGCGTGCCGCACTACTGGCTGGGGATGCTGCTGGTGATCCTCTGCAGCGTCAAGTTCGCGCTGCTGCCGGCCACCGGCGGCGGGCCGATAGGCGAGGTGGGCTGGCAATGGGACTGGGCGCACCTGCAGTTCATGCTGCTGCCGGCCATCACGCTGTCGGTGATCCCGACCGGGATTATCGCCCGCACCGTGCGCTCGCAGGTCGCCGATATCCTCAGCCAGGAGTTCATCGTTGGCCTGCGCGCTCGCGGGCTCAACGAGTCGCGCATCTTTGTCCACGTCATGAAAAATGCCGCGCCAACCGCGCTGGCGGTGATGGGGCTGCAGGTGGGCTATCTGATGGGCGGCTCGATCCTTGTGGAGACCGTCTTCTCCTGGCCGGGAACCGGACTGCTGCTCAACACCGCCATTTTTCAGCGCGACCTGCCCCTGCTGCAGGGCACCATCTGGGTGCTGGCGCTGTTTTTCGTATTGCTCAACCTGTTGGTGGATATTCTGCAGACCACCCTCGACCCGCGCATTAAGAGGAGCTGACCATGGTGGATACGGCAACGACGAAAGCGGTCCCGGCCGCGCCGGCCAACGCTTCCCGGCAAGGTTACTGGCGCGGCGTGCTGCGCCGCCTGCTGCGCGATCCGGGCGGGGTATTCGTCGGCGCGATCATTCTCGTTCTGCTGGCCCTGGCGCTGTTCGGGCCGTGGCTTATCGTCAAAGACCCCTATCAAACGTCGATGTTCCTGCGCCTGAAGCCCATCGGCAGCGACGGCTTCCCGCTGGGCTCTGATGAGCTGGGGCGCGACATGCTGTCGCGACTGATCCTCGGCACCCGGCTGTCGCTGTTTATGGGGATTGTCCCGGTGGTGTTCGCCTTTTTTATCGGCGGCGCCATCGGGATCATCGCTGGCTACATGGGCGGCAAAATCAATACCCTGATCATGCGCACCGTGGATGTGTTCTATGCCTTTCCCTCGGTCCTGCTGGCGATTGCGCTGTCGGGGGCGCTGGGGGCGGGCATCGGCAATGCGCTGCTGTCGCTGACCCTGGTGTTTGTCCCGCAGGTGGCGCGGATTGCCGAGAGCGTGACCGCCCAGGTACGGCATATGGACTATATCGATGCCGCCCGGGCCACCGGCGCCAGCGCGTTGACCATTATCCGCGTCCAGGTGCTGGGTAACGTGCTCGGGCCGATCTTCGTCTTCTCCACCGGACTGATTTCGGTGTGCATGATCCTCGCCTCCGGCCTGTCGTTTCTCGGCCTCGGCGTGCGGCCGCCGGAGCCCGAGTGGGGGCTGATGCTCAATACGCTGCGCACGGCAATCTATACCCAGCCGTGGGTGGCCGCCCTGCCGGGCCTGATGATTTTTATCACCTCCATTTCGTTCAATATCCTCGCGGACCGCCTGCGTGCGGCAATGGCGATTAAGGAGTAAGCGATGCAACCCTTTACCAATATCGACCTCGGCGGGCCGGCGCAGCCGCTGCTGAAGGTCAATCACCTGCTGAAGTACTTCCGCGGCGGCAAAGGCCGGGAGGTGGTCCAGGCGGTGGACGATATCAGCTTCACGGTGATGAAAGGCGAAACCCTGGGGGTGGTCGGCGAGTCGGGCTGCGGCAAATCGACCACCGCCCGGCTGCTGATGCAGCTGCTCACCCAGGACAGCGGCGAACTGATCTTCGACGGGCTGGGGGTCGGCTCGTCGCGCCTGCCGCTGAAAGCCTACCGTCGCCAGGTGCAGATGGTTTTCCAGGACAGCTATGCCTCGCTCAATCCGCGCCTGACCATGGAGGAGAGCATCGCCTTCGGCCAGCGCGTCCACGGCGTCAGCGCCAGAGAGGCCAGCGAATACGCCCGCTATCTGCTGGCGCACGTTGGCCTTGAGCCGGCGCGCTTTGCCGACCGCTATCCCCATGCGCTCTCCGGCGGCCAGCGGCAGCGGGTGAATATCGCCCGCGCGCTGGCGATGAAGCCGCGGCTGGTGATTCTTGATGAAGCGGTGTCGGCGCTGGATAAATCGGTGGAAGCTCAGGTGCTGCAGCTGCTGCAGGAGCTGAAGCGGACCCTCGAGCTGACCTACGTATTCATCAGCCACGATCTGCACGTGGTGCGCTGGCTGTCGGATCGGATCCTCGTCATGTACCTTGGCGAAGTGGTGGAGATCGGCCCGGCGGAGCAGCTGTTTACCGCCTCCGCCCATCCCTATACCCGGGCGCTGTTAAGCTCCATGCCCTCCATGGATCCGCAAAACCGCACCCTGACCTCGCCGCTGAGCGGCGATCCCCCCAGCCCCATCGCGCCGCCGAGCGGCTGCCGCTTTCACACCCGCTGCCCGCACGCGAAGGCGGTCTGCGCCGAGGTGAAACCGCGGCTGGAGGCGGTCGGGGAGGGGCACCAGAGCGCCTGCCTGATGGCGCAGCCAGCCTCGCCCTGGCATCAGCGCATCCCCCTTAAGGAGGTCAGCCATGTCGCATAACGCCTTTGTCCATGTGCGCGACCTGCGGGTCGTCTTTCGCCGCGACGGACAGACCATCAACGCGGTCAACGGGGTCTCCTTTGACGTACAAAAGGGGGAGGTGATGGCGTTGATTGGCGAGTCGGGTTCCGGCAAGAGTGTGACCCTGCGGGCGCTGATGCGCCTGCACCCGCCGGGGAGCAGTGAGCTCTCCGGCACCCTGCGGGTGGGGGACGACGCGGTGCTGACGATGAACGCCAGCCAGCTGCGGCGCTATCGCGGCGGGCGCTGCGCGATGATTTTTCAGGAGCCGCTGCTGGCCTTCGATCCGGTCTACACCGTCGGGCAGCAGATTATAGAAGGGCTGCGCCGCCACGAAGGGCTGTCGCGCCAGGCGGCCCGGGACAGGGCGCTGGAGGCCCTGCGTCAGGTGCGCATTCCCAGCCCCGAACGGCGGCTGGAGGCTTACCCGCACGAGATGTCCGGCGGGATGCGCCAGCGGGCGATGATCGCCCTTGCCCTCTCCTGTAACCCGCAGCTGCTGCTGGCGGATGAGCCGACCACCGCCCTCGACGCCACGGTGCAAATCCAGATCCTGATCCTGCTGCGCGAGCAGCAAAAGCAGCGCGGGCTGTCGATCGTGTTTGTGACCCACGATATCGGCGCCGCGGTGGAGATTGCCGACCGGGTGGCGGTGATGTACGCCGGGCGGATCGTCGAGGAGGCCGCCATGAGCGAGATCCTGCGCCACCCGCGCCATCCTTATACCCGGGTGCTGCTGGGCAGCCGGCCGAAAGAGGGGCTCAAGAAAGGCGATGCCCTGCACTGCATTCCCGGCGCGCCGCCGGATCTGGCGCGCTTGCCCCCCGGCTGCGCCTTTGCCGAGCGCTGCCCGCACCGTCGCCCGGTCTGCGAGCAGAGCCTGCCGCCGACGGAGGCCGCAGCGGAGCGCCACACGGTGAGTTGCCACCGCTGGCGCGAGCTGGCGATTGACGCCCACGCGCAGGCCCTGGCCGTCTGACCGACGGCAACATACTCTACAGATGAAGGCCAGGCGCTGATGCCTTATTTCCCACCGCCGGTTGCGCTGGCGGCGACCTTGATGTCAGGAGACCACCATGAGCAGTGATGTACTTTTTACCCCCGCCACCGACACCACCCGCTGGCGCATCAATGGCGACCGCCTGTGGGCGTCGTTAATGGACCTTGCTCAGATCGGCGCCACGCCGAAGGGCGGCTGCCGCCGTCTGACCCTCACCGACCTCGACCGCCAGGGGCGGGACCGGGTGATTGGCTGGGCGCGGGAGGCCGGGATGAGCGTCACCATCGACAAAATCGGCAATGTGTTTATGCGCCGGGAGGGGCGCAACCCCAGCCTGCCGCCCATCGTCTCCGGCAGCCATATCGACACCCAGCCCTCCGGCGGCAAATTTGACGGCAACTACGGCGTGCTGGCGGCGCTGGAGGTGGTGCGCACGCTCAACGATCGGCAGATTGCCACCGAGGCGCCGATTGAGGTGGTGTTCTGGACCAACGAAGAGGGGTCGCGCTTCGTGCCGGTGATGATGGGCTCCGGGGTCTTTGCCGGGGTCTTCCCGCTGGAGGAGACCTGGGCCGTCACGGATAAAGAGGGCGTCAGCGTCGGCGAGGCGCTGGCGCAGATCGGCTATATCGGCGAGCAGACCCCGGGAGAGCATCCCATCGGCGCCTATTTTGAGGCGCACATTGAGCAGGGACCGATTCTCGAAGATGAAGCGAAAACCATCGGTATCGTGCAGGGCGTGCTGGGGATCCGCTGGTACGACTGCGTGGTGACCGGCCAGGCGTCGCACGCCGGACCCACGCCGATGCGCCTGCGTCAGGATGCCCTGCAGGTGGCGACCCGCATTATGCAGGAGGTGGTCGCCATTGCCGGGCGCAGCGAAGAGGGACGCGGCACCGTCGGCAGCGTGCAGGTGTGGCCCAACAGCCGCAACGTGGTGCCCGGGGAGGTCACCTTCTCCATTGATATGCGCAATCTCAGCGATGCGCTGGTGGATGAAATGGATCGCCAGCTGCGGGCGTTTATCACGGAGGTTGAGCGGGAGAGCGGTCTGCAGGTGGCCCTGAAGCAGGTGAGCCACTATCCGGCGGCGCCGTTCGATGGCGAATGCCAGCAGGCCATTGCCGATGCCGCGCAGCGGCTGGGCTATCCGGCGCGGCCGATTGTCTCCGGCGCCGGGCATGACGCCGTGTATATGAGCTACCTGGCGCCGACCGGGATGATTTTTATTCCCTGCAAGGACGGGATCAGCCATAACGAAATGGAGTATGCCTCGCCGGAGCACGTCGCCGCCGGGGCCAACGTGCTGCTGCAGGTGATGCTCCAGTACGCCCGGCCGGTGTAGGCGCTCCTCCTCCCCGGCGGGGCGACGCGTCAGGTCAGGCGCGGCTCCCGCTCCCTGCGCCAACCCGCTGGCGGCCAAATTTGCGCGAGCCCACCACGCACAGCACCACCCCGAGGGTGACCGCCAGCATCAAGGGGCTAACGGTTTCGTGCAACAGCGCCGCCGACAGGCCAAGCCCAAAGAACGGCTGCAATAGCTGGAGTTGGCCGACGGCGGCGATCCCGCCCGCGGCCAGCCCTTTGTACCAGAAGATAAAACCAATCAGCATGCTGAAGAGCGACACATAGCCCAGCGCGGCCCAGGAGGAGGCCGATATGGCGCGCCAGGAGGCGGGCTGAACCATCAGCGAGGCGGGGAGCATCAACGGCAGGGCAATGAGCAGCGCCCAGCAGATCACCTGCCAGCCGCCGAGCTCCCGCGTCAGCTTTGCCCCTTCCGCATAGCCGAGGCCGCAGGCGATCACTGCCGCCAGCATCAGCAGATCGCCGCTGAGCGACGCCGCCGCACTTTGCGTCAGGGCGAATCCCATCACCAGCAGGCTGCCCAGCAGCGAAAAGATCCAGAAAGCCCGCCGCGGACGTTCGCCGCCGCGCAGTACGCCGAAGAGGGCGGTCATCAGCGGCAGCAGGCCAATAAACACAATCGAATGCGCCGAAGTGATGCGCTGCAGGGCCAGCGCCGTGAGCAGGGGAAAGCCGATCACCACCCCGGATGAGACGATGATCAGGGGCACAAGCTGCGCCAGGCGCGGGCGTTTCTGACGAAAGCCGACCAGCAGCGCGACGGCAAGCAGCCCGGCGATGGAGGCGCGCAGAAAGGTCAATAACAACGGATCCATATCCTGCACCGCCAGCCGCGTCGCGGGCAGCGAACCGCTGAAAATGATCACCCCCAGTAAACCATGAAGCCATCCGGACCAGGGGCCGGGCGCCGATTTATCCAGTGTTGAATCTACCACGTTAACCTCGCGTTATCTGATTGGGCTGCGCCCGCTTGAGCATCGTCAGCGGCGATGGTAATGTGGCCAATCTGATACAATCAAATTATTGTCATAGATACATTTCACGATGAAAGCCCGATACAAAGCCGTTGTCGACCGATACGCGCAGGCGATCCGCAGCGGGCAGCTGCCCGCCGGCAGCCGTCTGCCGACGCACCGTACCCTGGCCGCCGAGGAACGCCTCTCGCTGGCCACCGCCACGCGCGTCTACCGTGAACTGGAGGAGATGGGGCTGGTCAGTGGCGAAACCGGGCGCGGCACCTTCGTGCGGGACCTCTCGCTGCCGCCGGGGCATGGGGTCGACCAGCAGGTGGTGGCCGCCGACGTCGTGGATCTTAACTTCAACTACCCTTCGCTGCCGGCGCAGGGCGATGCGCTGCGCGAGGCGCTCAGGCAGCTGGCGATGGCGGGCGATATTGACTCGCATCTGCGCTATCAGCCTCACGCCGGGCGGCTCGCCGAGCGGGAAATTATCGCCCGCCATTTGACCTGCCGGCACTTTGCGCCGGACGCGGAAAATGTCCTGATCGTCAACGGCGCGCAGCACGGGCTGGCGGTGACCGTTATGGGGCTGTTACGTCCGGGGGATGTGGTGGCGGTTGATGCGCTGACCTATTCGGGCTTCAAGGTGCTGGCGGCGCTCTATCATCTGGAGCTGGCGGCGATCCCCTGTCGGGCCGAAGGGCCGGACCTGCAGGCGCTTCACACGCTGTGCCAGCAGCGGCGGGTGCGGGCGGTGTATACCATGCCGACGCTGCACAATCCGCTGGGCTGGGTGCTCAACGCCGGGCAGCGGCAGGCGCTGGCCGACCTCGCGCGCCAGCACGATCTGCTGATTATCGAAGATGCCGCCTACGCCCGGCTGGTGAGCCGTCCGCCGCCGCCGGTGGTCAGCTATGCGCCGGAAAGAACGGTGTATGTCACCGGATTTTCGAAAAATATCGCCACCGGACTGCGCGTGGGGGTGGTGATTTCTCCGCCGCGCTATCGGCCGGAGATTGAGCGCGCCATCCGGGCCACGACGTGGAATACGCCGACGCTGATAAGCTCGCTGATCTGCGCCTGGATTGAAGATGGCACGGTGGCCCGCTTTGAAACGCAGAAACGCCAGGATGCGCGACAGCGGCAGCAGGTGGCCCGCGAGGTGCTCTGCGGCCTTCCCGTTGTGAGTCATCCCGATTCGTACTTTGTCTGGCTGCCGCTGGGCGAAGAGAGCCGGGCCGACCGGCTGGCGAATGCGCTGATGGAACGCCGTATTTCGGTGTCGACCGCCGAGCCGTTCTGCGTCTCCGCCACGATCCCACAGGCGCTGCGCATCGCGCTCGGTTCGGTGCCTTTCGACAGCCTGCGCCCGGCGCTGCTCAACGTGCGTGACGCCGTCGAGTATGAGCAATCCCGCTAACCCATCTGCTCCAGCTGGCCGCGCAGGACTTCCACCCCCCGGGCGATGGCGTCGGGGTTAATGGCGTGGAATCCCATGCGAAAGTAGTTATCCGGCGGCGCGGCGTTGAGAAAATGGCGCGCCCCAGGCTCAATCAGCACGCCGGCGTGGGCGGCGCGCCAGGTAAGCTGTTGGGTGTTGATCTGCGCCGGGGTCTGCAGCCAGAAGGCGTTAGCGTGTTCGCTCCCCGCCAGCGCGCGGCACGACGGCAGGTAGCGCTGCAGGGCGGCGTGCAGGCGCTCCCAGCGCTGGGCGGAGTCGTAGTGGTAGCGCCGCAGATGGGTTTCATAATGGCCCTGGGCGAGGAAGTGGGCCATCTGGTACTGAATGTTGGTCGGCGGATGGCGATAGACCAGCCGGCGCAGGGCGCGCGCCTCGTCGATCAGGTCCGGGTCGGCGACCATAAACCCCAGCCGCAGCCCCGGCGACAGCGCCTTTGACAGGCTGCTGACATACACCACCCGGCCGCTGCGATCGCTGGCCTTCAGCGCCGGCAGCGGGTTTTGGGTAAAGTTACTCTCCGAGTCATAATCATCTTCAATGATCACCGCGTCATGGCGGGCGGCATGCTCCAGCAGCTGGCGGCGGCGCGCGCTGCTCATCGCCACTCCGGTGGGCACCTGGTGGCCGGGGGTGACATAGTAGTAATCGCAGGGACGCTCATTAAGCACGATCCCCTCTTCATCCACCGGGTGCGGCGCTACCTCGGCGTCGGCGAGCAGAAAGGTGTTGATGGCTTCGCGAAAGCAGGGGTTTTCGACGCCAATGCGGGTGGTGGAAGAGAGCAGCAGCCGTGTCAGCAGGTAGAGGGCGTTTTGCGAGCCCAGGGTGATGAGAATTTCGTCCGGGGCGGCGACAATGCCGCGCTTGGGCAGCACCCGGGTGCGGATCTGCTCGATGAGCATCGGCACATCCTGGTCAATATGGTCGACCACCCACGCCGGATCGCGCACCCCGCCGTGCAGCCAGTTGGCCGCCGAGCGCCAGGTGGCCAGCGGGAACTGTCGGGTATCGGGCTGGCCGTAGATAAACGGGTAGCGGTAGTGCATCCAGCCCGCCGGTTTGAGGATCGACTCCTGCTGGCTGGGGGTCATTTGCAGCCGGTCGCCCCAGCGTGGTGCAGCCGCTTCGCGCTGCGGTGCACTCTCGACCGCGGGAGGCGAAGCGTCGTGATAGTCGGGATGCAGGTAGTAACCGCTTCGCGGACGGCTTATCAGATAGCCCTCGTTGACCAGGCTTTCGAACACCAGGGCGGTGGTATTGCGCGAGACGTGCAGCTGGCTGGCCAGCTGGCGGCAGGAGGGCAGCGGGGTGTCGGCGGCGAAGATCCCGCTGAGAATGGCATTCACCAGCGTCTCTCGCACCTGCTCCTGCAAACCGCGGCCAGGCTCAAAATCAACGTGTAACAGGTGACGGATCATACGGGGCTCCTCTGGCAATAACGCATCGCGACCACCCCATAAGCTCAGCAAATTCCATACCACCCTTCCGCCATCTGACACAGCGATGCGGCCCATCTGGCTCTATACGGAATTGCAAAACGCTCCCACATTAAAAACGCATTCAGCCGCCGCGGACCGGAACCTCCCGGCCTCTATTTTGCATAAACCTTTTCGCGTTCTGGAATGAACCCGTCTGGCTAATCCATCAGGGGTGAAATAATGAAAAAATCATTGGCATCAATGTGTCTGAGCGCTGTATTAACGGTTGCTTTTTCTTATCACGCCGTCGCGGCCGATCTGCCGGAAATAGAAAAATCCGGCACCCTGAAAGTGGCGACGGAAGATGATTATGCGCCATTTAACTTTATGAATAATGGTCAGGCCGATGGCTTTAACAAAGATATGCTTGAGGAGTTACGTAAATACGCCAAATTTCATGTCGACCAGAGCATATTACCGTGGACCGGATTATTAGCGGCGGTTTCCACCGGACAATACGATATGGCCTTGACCGGGGCGGTTATTACCGATGAGCGGCTGAAGGTCTTTGATTTCACCCCGCCGTGGGCCTCCGCGCAGCACTATTTCGTCAAACGCGCTGGCGATACCTCGCTAAACACCATTGCCGATCTCAGCGGCAAAAAAGTGGGCGTGCAGGCGGGCAGCGCGCTGCTGGCGCGTTTGCCGGAGCTGAAGGCGATGCTGGAGAAGACCGGCGGCAAGCTGGGGCCGGTGGTGGAGTACCCCTCCTATCCGGAAGCCTACGCCGACCTGGCGAATAAGCGGCTGGATTACGTGATTAACGTGGTGATCTCGGTGAACGACCTGGCGAAAGCCAAACCGAAGGTCTTCGCCAAAGGGCTGGCCGTCTCCGGACCGGGCTATATGGCGTGGCCGATCCCGAAAAACTCGCCGCAGCTGCTGGCCTATATGACCAAGTTTATGAACCACATGAAGGAGACCGGCAAGCTCGCCGAGCTGCAGAAAAAGTGGTTTGGCGAAACCTATGACAACCTGCCCACCGAGGCGATCACCAGCCCGGAACAGTTTCATAAGCTTGCCGGTCTGTAATGTTCCGCGGCGGGCGACCGCCGCCTGTTGCTGAGAAGGAGGGCCTCATGGATGCAATTTCCTGGCAGTTATTAATCGAAGGCGCATGGACGACCCTCTGGATTTCGGCCATCGCTATCGCCTTCGGGGTGGTGGCGGGGCTGCTGATCGCCCTGGTGCGGATGCTGCGCCTGCCGGTTATCGACCAGCTGCTGGTGGTCTATATCAGCCTGGCCCGCGCGACGCCGCTGGTGACGCTGGTGCTGTTTCTGTTCCTTTCCCTGCCCACGATGGGCATTAACCTCGACAAGAACGTGGCCGCCATCGTGGCGCTGACGCTTAACACCTCGGCGTTTAACGCTGAGATCTGGCGCAACGCCTTCCGCACCTTTCCGCGCGAACAGCGGGAGGCGGCGGAATCGGTGGGAATGCGCCGCTGGACCTACTTCCGCTACATCATGCTGCCGCAGATGTGGATCGAGAGCCTGCCGGCGCTGGTCAATGAGATGTCGTTTTTGATCAAAGGTAGCCCGGCCATCGCCGTGATCGGCGTGGTGGATCTCACCCGGGTGACCAACCGTATCTCCTCGGTCACCTACGAGCCGCTGTCGCCGATCCTCGCCGCCGGCCTGCTGTATGTGGCGATCATCGGCTGTTTATTGAAGCTGCAGGGGATCGCGGAACGGAAAGCCAGGCGCCTGGCGCGCTAGCAACGGGAGGTATTATGAATCAGTGGGGCGTTATCTGGTCGGTACGCGATAGCTTTATTGCCGGGTTATTCGCGACCCTCGAACTGTTTATTACCGCCGCCCTCGCGGCCATTATTATCGGTATTGCGCTGTGTTATTTTAGCGAATATCAAAAGAAAGTCCTTAACCGGGTTATCATTGGTTTCGTCAGCCTGATGCGCGCGATCCCTTTTTTGATCCTCGCCTATCTGCTGTATTACGGACTGCCGCAGCTCGGTATTAGCATGGAGCCGTGGACCGCCGGTTTACTGGCCCTGATTATTTATCATGGCGCCTATTTTTTTGAAATATTGCGCAGTCAGCGGCGGGTATTTTCCGGCGGGTATATTGAAGCCGCCATTGCTCAGGGCTTTTCTCGCTATGCCATTTTTCGGCGGATTATTTTACCCAATATCGTCTCTTCCGCCTTACCGCTGATCGGCAATCAGCTGATTATCTGCCTGAAGGACACCGCTTTCCTGAGCATTATTACCGTTCAGGAGATCACCGCCGCCGCCAACAGCGTCCAGGCGACCTATTTTATTCCGTTTAACGCCTTTATCGTCGCCATTGGGCTTTACTGGGCGATCAGCATTCTGCTGGAGCTGCTGATTAAGCGCCTGACCGCCTGGGGAGCCAAAAGAGGAATGAGCCATGCCTGAGTCTATTGCCGTAAGCGTCAAAAACGTCTCCAAGCAGTTCGATAATGTGGAAGTCCTGCGGGATATTAACCTGACGGTGGAGAAGGGGACCGTGGTGAGTATTCTCGGCTCGTCCGGGTCGGGAAAATCCACCCTGCTGCGCTGTATGAACTGGCTGGAACAGCCGGACCGCGGCGAAATTCATATCGGCGGTCAGCGGCTGGGGATTGATGAGCAGCGCGGCCGGGCGATGTCGCACCGCCAGCTGGCGAAAATCCGCGAACGGGTGGGGATGGTGTTTCAGAGTTTTAACCTGTGGCCGCACCTGACCGTGCAGCAGAACGTCAGCGAGGCGCTGCTGCGCGTTAAGGGCATGAAACGAGACGAGGCGCAGGCCATGGCCATGCAGCAGCTGGAGAAAGTCGGCATGGCGCACAAAGCCGATGTCTACCCGATCACCCTCTCCGGCGGGCAGAAGCAGCGGGTGGCGATCGCCCGTTCGCTGGCGATGTCGCCGGAAGTTATCCTCTTTGACGAACCGACCTCGGCGCTGGATCCGGAGCTGGTGAACGAGGTGTTAGGGGTGATGAAAGCCCTTGCCGCCGAGGGCTACACCATGGTGGTGGTGACCCACGAGATGGATTTTGCCCGCCAGGTGTCCAATGAGGTGGTGTTTCTGGAGAAGGGGCTGCTGATTGAGAAGGCGCCGCCAGAGAAGTTTTTCACGCAACCTGACTCCGAACGCGTCAGGCAGTTTCTGCAAAGCAGCCGCTAGACCGGCCTGTGCCCCCTGCCGGCAGCGCCGGCAGGGGGAGCGTCGGGTTTCGCTTAATCCCGGTCGATGGCGAACGGCTGCCACGCCTGGCGCACCGGCATCACCTCCACCCGGTTAATGTTCATATGCGCCGGCAGCGTGGCGATATAAAACATCTGCTCGGCGATATCGCGCGCGCTCAGCGGCGTGGTGCCGCGATAGAGCTTATCCGATGCCGCCTGGTCGCCCTTAGTGCGCACCAGGGTAAATTCGGTCTCGGCAATCCCCGGCGCCAGATCGGTGACCCGCACGCCGGTGCCAAGCAGATCGCAGCGCAGGTTATAGCTGAACTGTTTTACAAAGGCCTTGCTGGCGCCATAGACATGGCTGCCGGGATAGGGCCACTGCCCGGCGATCGAGCCGATATTGATAATGCTCGCCCCGGCGCCATGGCGGATCAGCGTCGGCAGCAGGGCGTGGGTCATCGTCACCAGACCGGTGACGTTGGTGTCGATCATCGTTTTCCAGTCCTCCAGGGCCACCTCCTGCGCCGGCAGCGGCGACAGCGCCAGCCCGGCGTTGTTGATCAGGGTGGTGATATCGGCGAAATCGGCGGGCAGCGACGCCACCGCCGCAGCCACCGCCTCGCTGTCGCGAACGTCAAGCTCAATAATATGCACCGGCACCTGGGCGGCGAGTCTGTCCTGCAAGGCCTTCAGTCGCGGATAGCGGCGCCCGCTCAACACCAGCGACCAGCCCGCATCGGCAAACACCTGCGCTGCCGCTTCGCCAAAACCCGAGGTCGCCCCGGTGATAAACACTACGTTGCTCGTTGCCATCTCATTCTCCTGTGCGGTTGTCCCTTCACTATAAAAACGCCGGATGGCAAGGCACAGGGCCAGACGACGGGCGGGGATGTGACACCGTGTCACATCGTTTTGCGCACACTGGCTCTATCCGATTTGCGCGGCCGCGGCCAATGATGAAGTCAACCACTACGACATGAGAGAGGGCAGGGTATGAAGCTGGCAATTCACAACGAGGTCGCGGTAAGCAATGACGAAGTTCGGCAATTGGATCGCGCCTATGTGTTTCATTCATGGTCGATGCAGGGCAATCTCAACCCGCTGGTCATCGCCGGGGCGCAAGGCTGCGAGCTATGGGATTATGAGGGGAACACCTGGCTCGACTTCAGCAGCCAGCTGGTGAACGTCAACATTGGCTATCAACATCCCCGGGTGCTGGCGGCCATGAAGGCGCAGCTGGAGACCCTGGTCACCATCGCGCCCGCTACCGCCAACCTTGCCCGCGGCGAAGCGGCGAAGCGCATCGTCGACCTGGCGCCGGCGGGCTTCAGCAAGGTGTTTTTCACCAACGCCGGGGCGGATGCCAATGAGAACGCGATTCGCATGGCGCGGCTGTATACCGGACGTGACAAGGTGCTGTCGGCCTATCGCTCCTACCATGGCAACACCGGCAGCGCGATCGCCGCCACCGGCGACTGGCGCCGGGTGCCGAATGAGTTTTCCCGCGGCCATGTGCATTTCTTCAATCCTTACCTTTACCGCAGCGAGTTCAACGCCGCGACCGAGGAGGAGGAGTGCCAGCGCGCGCTGGCCCATCTGCGGCGGATCATTGAATGCGAGGGGCCGACGGCTATCGCGGCGATCCTGCTGGAGTCCATCCCCGGCACCGCCGGGATCCTCGTGCCGCCGGCAGGCTATATGCAGGGCGTGCGCGCGCTGGCCGACGAGTTTGGCATCGTGCTGATCCTCGATGAGGTGATGGCCGGCTTTGGTCGTACCGGCAGCTGGTTCGCCTTCGAACAGGATGGCGTGGTGCCGGATCTGGTGACCTTTGCCAAGGGGGTTAACGCCGGCTACGTGCCGGCGGGCGGGGTGCTGATTAGCGAGCCGATTGCCCGCTATTTTGACGATCACTTCTTTGCCGGGGGGCTGACCTACTCCGGCCATCCGCTGGCGATGGCGGCGATTGTCGCCACCATCGACGCGATGAAAGAGGAGAAGGTGGTTGAGAACGCGGCCTATATCGGCAGCGAGGTGCTGCGCCCCGGTCTCGAGGCGCTGGCGGAGAAGCACGCCATTATCGGCGAGGTGCGCGGTCGCGGCCTGTTCCAGGCACTGGAGCTGGTGAGCAGCCGCGAACAAAAAACGCCGTTGACCGCCGCCGACATGGCCGCGATCAAAGGGGCCTTGACCGAAGCCGGGCTGCTGGCCTTTGTGGTGGAGAACCGCATTCATGTGGTACCGCCGTGTACCATTACTGCTGAGCAGGTGGCGCAGGGCTTGGGGATTTTTGATGCGGTCTTCGCCCGCTTTGCCAGCCTGGCGAAGTAGGGGAGGGTAGTGGAAGCGACCGCCGGACGGTTCCCTTTCCCTCCGGGAGAGGGCCAGGGGGAGGGGAAGCGCTGCCGTGTGGTTTTTTATGTTATCTGTGGCTTCAGCGTAGTTTGCGCTCCCGGCTAATCGTCTGCGTTATGTCAATTCCGGGCAGATTGCGCTCCCGGTTAATTTTCTGCGTTATGTCAATCATGGCGCAGGGAGCGCACAGGGGGCGGCCAGTCGCCGCCGCCCCCTGTACCCCCGGGCT
>NZ_JAIJYL010000032.1:0-57287 GCF_019753495.1 Klebsiella sp. TF21-TM
CATCCATGCGGGCTGCCCCGGCCTTCCGGGAACGTCTCAGCGATTTTGAGGCCGTCAGCACCGGCAGTTTCAGCAACCATGGTGAATATATTAACGACAGGTCGCACGAACCCTCCAGGCCGGGTAAGGCGCAGCCGCCACCCGGCAAAAATACGGCACAAATACGGCACAACAGCGTAGCCGGGATAAGTTCTCACGCATCGCTCTCCGGGATTCTCCCTGCTGGCGCTATGCTCAGCCGCTTCCGTGTTAAGTTTCAGGTGTCGCATGAATCACTGAAGTACATCCCCCTTAGCATCAGCAGCAGGCTGCCGCTTAGGCCCCGGAGATCCCTCCCTTAACGCTGCAAGCGCGGTAGATCCCGAGCACCGGAGTTAAAAAGGATTAGCTGAACGTCTTCAGCGCGGGACGCGAATCCATGCTAATCACTTGAGGGTTTTAGCTCGCCCATGTTCCCCGACGAACCGGATCGCGCTGCTGACAGCTGGCAAAAGAGTCGTTGATGTAGTCGCTCAGCGCCCACTTGTCCTGATAGCCAAACGTCCTCGGGAAGGATGTAGTACGAAGCGCCGGGTCAGGGGGCAACGTGATTGCCACTGAAGACGCGGTGTTCACGGATCATCTCATCTGGTAACCTGTCACTCGCGCCGTTGGTAACGTGAATATTCATGGTTAACTTTGGAACTCAGACGATTAATGAAAACTAGCAGACTATTCACTTTAATTTTGCCATTGTTACTGACACTCTGCGCCAGCACAGAGGCCAGCGCCAGCACACCTTCAGGCAGCATTTCCTCTGCAAACACATCAATTACCACTCGTGATAAGAACGGAAACCTACTGCCGAGTTTCCTGCGGATTCAGTACGATGTTGATTCAGATGGCAGAGTTCAGAATGTAAAGATACTTGAATCGACAACGACTCCGGAGTTGGAACATCAAGTCATTGATAAAATGCTTAAAAAATGGCGCTTTGAAAAGGGCAAACCGGGAATAGCTCAAAGATTAGTCGTCAAGATCCCACCCAAATCAGACGGCGGTCCCGCAAATAAGCAGTAAGCACTTTTAATGACTAGTCGCCTGACGCAACGTCTACGCCGTTAACATCCCCTGGGCGCCTGGAGCGGACTCTACCTATCAATAGAGGGTTCGTTTTACCGTAATGCTTACTCTCAAACAAAAAAAGCCCCTGCATATCAGCAGGGGCAAGCCATGTCAGAGCTTATTATTTATTAGTTAAATACCATCCCGCCGTCGATCAGCAATGACTGACCGGTCATATAATCAGAATCCGGGCTGGCAAGATAGGAGACGCAGGCGGCGACATCTTCCGGTTCGGACAGACGACCAAGGGTGATGCGTTTGGCGAACTCGGCGGTACCGTAGCCCAGCGGTTTACCGGCAGCTTCGGACACCTGGCGGTCAATTTCGGCCCACATCGGCGTTTTGACGATCCCCGGGCAGTAGCCGTTGACCGTGATGCCCAGCGGCGCGAGGTCGCGAGCGGCGGTCTGGGTTAAGCCGCGTACGGCGAATTTACTGGAGCTATACACCGCCAGCTCCGGGTTGCCGACGTGGCCGGCCTGGGAACAGGCGTTAATGATTTTCCCGCCGTGCCCCTCTTTCTTAAAGGCCTCGACCGCCGCCTGAATGCCCCAGATCACCCCCTTAACGTTGATGTTGTAGACTTTATCGACAATCTCCGGCGTAATGGACTCGATCGGCGTGGACGGCGCCACGCCGGCGTTATTGACGATGACGTCGAAGCCGCCCAGCGTTTTGCGCGCCTGTTCGACAGCGGCAAACACCTGATCGCGGTCGGAGACATCCACTTTCACCGCCATGGCGCGGCCGCCGGCCTGGTTGATTTCGGAGGCGACCGCTTTGGCGGTAGCGTCGTTATAATCGGCAATGGCCACGGCAAATCCATCCTTCACCAGACGAAGGGCGATAGCTTTACCAATCCCCTGGCCGGCGCCGGTAACAAGTGCGACTTTTTTCATTTTCCTTTCCTTATTGTGATGACTTACAGAATCTGACTCAGATGCAGCTGACCCATCAGCAGCGGGTTATCGCGATAATCCACCGGGATGGCCACTACCGCCGGGCCGTCGACGTCCATCGCCGCGCGCAGGGTCGGCTCCAGCGCCTCAGCGCTTTCCACGGCAAACCCTTTGGCGCCGAAGGACTCGGCATAGGCTTTAAAATCCATCGGCCCGAACTCGACGCCGGACAGGCGCTGATATTTTTTCTCTTCCTGGATGGCCACCATGTTGTAACCGTTATCAACCCAGATCAGGTGCAGCACGTTGGCTTTCAGGCGGACGGCGGTCTCCAGCTCCATGCTCGACTGCAGGAAACCGCCGTCGCCGGAGACGGAGACCACTTTGCGCTCAGGATTGACCAGCCAGGCGCCGATGGCCCAGGGCAGGGCGACGCCCATGGTCTGCTGACCGTTGGAGATCATCACCTGACGGGCGCGGAAGCTGTAAAGGTAGCGGGCGATCCAGATATGGAAGCTGCCCATGTCCACGGTCAGCGTGACGTCGCTGTTGACGATATCCTGCATGGCGCGAACGATACGCAGCGGATGCAGGGCAAACTGATTCAGCTGCGCGCCGCGGCGGTCCAGCAGCTCGCGCTGGTGCTGGCGGTCGCGGAGGATCTCCGCCGCCTGCGGAGAGAGCACCAGCCGGCGATCGATATTTTGCGCCAGCTTGCTGAGGGTGCCGGCGATATCGCCCACCAGCTCGACGTCCGGGGTATAGTTGCATTCTTCATAGGCGGGCAGGACGTCGATATGCACCAGCGTCGCGTTGCCGCTGTTCCACATCGCCGGTTCATATTCCACCGGGCTGTAGCCGATGCAGATCACCAGGTCGGCGAGCTGCAGCAGACGGTCCCCGGCCTGGTTGTTAAACAGCCCGACCCGGCCGGCGAAGCGAGAGAAGTTATCCTGATTTACCGCCCCGGCGGCCTGATAGGTGCTGGTGACCGGAATATGGCTGGCCTCCAGCAAACGGCGTAGCGCCGCGCTGTTTTCCGGCTGGCTGGCCATCAGGCCGAGCAGGAAGATCGGGTTCTTCGCCTGAGCGATAAGCTTCGCCACCTGGTCGATGGCGGCATCCGGCGCGGCGCCCATCTGCGGGGCCCCGCTGGCCGGCAGCACTTTACCGCTGACCGGGCCATCGACCACATCCTGCGGCAGGCTGACGAAAGCGCTGCCCGGCCGGCCCTGCTCGGCGGCGCGGAAGGCGTTGGAGACCACTTCCGCCAGCGCGTCCGGCGCGGTCACCTCGACGGCGTATTTCGTCACCGGGCTGAACATCGCCACCGTATCCATACTCTGGTGGACCTGTTTGGCCTTATCGGCGCGTTTCACCGCGCCGCCCAGGGCCACCACCGGGTCGCCTTCGCTGTTGGCGGTGGCCATACCGGTGATCAGGTTGGAACAGCCCGGACCGGAGGTGACCAGCGCCACGCCCGCTTTACCGGTAATGCGCCCGACGGCGGCGGCCATAAAGGCGGCGTTGGCTTCGTGGCGTACCGGAATAATGCGAATGGAGGAATCCAGCAGTGAGTCGAATACCTTGTCGATTTTGGCGCCAGGGATGCCGAACACCTGACGTACCCCCTGGGCTTCCAGCTGGCTGACGACGAGATCGGCGCCGTGCGCCCACTGGCGTACCGGATACTGTTTGTCCATGTGACCCCCTTAACTTTCTACGGAACGGATGGCGGCATCGAGATTATCGGGATGCAGATTGGCCTGCAGGAACGCGCTGTCGGCGGGCAGGTCGATCATCAGCTTGTGAATTTCGCCGAAGGTCAATACCCCGTGGTCGAGCTGGTAATCCAGCAGGTGACCGCCGCCTTTGCGGTCATCGGTTATAAAGTGCTCGTGATACCCGGCGACGTTGATCCCCTGCATATGCTGCGGGGTACGGAAGCCGACCAGCACCCCTTCGCGCTGGTTAAAGCGGAACACCGGCTGATCGTCGAGGACGTCGGTCATCGCCCGGTACGGCGGCGTCTGGCGCGGCACGGTGCGGGTATGGGCATGGCGGAAATGGCCGTCGATGCGCAGGGCGCAGAACAGGTTGTCAGAGGGGATTTGCTGGTCGATCACCTCGTGCAACTGCTGGCGGCTCACCGGATGGTCGAAGGTTTTCCGGTACTGCGGCTGGAACCAGGTCATCACCGCGAACGGCGTTTTCTGCTCCGGCTGGGCTTTGCGGGCGCTGCCGTCGGCCCGCAGCTGATAGACCTGACTGCTGAAGGCGATCAGCTCCCCGTCCAGCTCATTAAAGGTGCCGAGACCGAAATCGCCGTGCTTCAACAGGTCCGCGATGGTGGTGCTGCCTTCGTAAACCCCGCTCAGCAGGGCGCTCATGAGCGATGTCTGATAGAGCACGCTCTCGGGATGCTGCGCGGAAAACGCCCGCAGGGTTTCGCATAGACTCTCTTCGCAGGTGCATTCAGCAGAATGATTCATATACCACTTCCTCGTTCAACAAATATAAGAAAGGTTAAATAAATGTTGACCCGATTCAGCTCACAGTTCCAATATAGAAACCATGCTGGTTTGAGACGTTTTCGATATGGAACTTCGTTATCTTCGCTATTTTGTCGCCGTCGCCAGGACGCGGCACTTCACCCAGGCCGCCAAGGAACTGGGTATTTCACAGCCTCCGTTAAGTCAGCAAATTCAGCGGCTTGAGCGCGAGGTGGGGACCCCGCTGTTTCGGCGTTTGACCCGCGGGGTGGAGCTCACCGAAGCCGGTGAGTCGTTCTATGAGGATGCCCGCCAGATCCTCGCCATGAGCGATGCGGCGCTGGAGAAGGCCAAGGGCATTGCCCGCGGGATGAACGGCAGCCTGTCGCTAGGCATTACCAGTTCTGATGCTTTCCACCCGCAAATCTTCACGCTGCTGCACCGTTTTCAGCTCGATCACCCCGGGGTGACCCTGCACCAGATGGAAGACAATATGGCCAATCTGATGACCGCCCTGAGCGAGGCCGAGCTTGACATCGCCTTCGTCCGTCTGCCGTGCGAGAGCAGTAAAGCCTTTAATCTGCGGATTATCGATGAGGAGCCGATGGTTATCGCGCTGCCGCGCGACAACCCGCTGGCGACGCAGCCGACCCTGGCCCTGGAGCAGCTGCGCGACGTGGCGCCGATCCTCTTCCCGCGGGAGGTGGCCCCGGGGCTGTATGAGCTGGTGTACAACAGCTGCCTGCGCGCCGGCATCGATATGGAGCGCGCCTGGCAGTCGTCGCAGATTTCGTCATCGCTGAGCATGGTCAATGCCGGGTTCGGCTTCGCGCTGGTCCCGCAGTCGATGACCTGCATTCAACAGCCGAACGTCAGCTATCACCCGCTCAGCGGGGCGCCGCTGAAGACCGATATCGCCATCGCCTGGCGGCGCTTCGAGCGCTCGCGCACGGTGAAGCGCTTTCTGGCGATGTTCTGATCGTCGCGACGCCTGCGGTTTACTGCGCCACCCAGCCGCCGTCCATGTTCCACGCCGCGCCGCGCACCTGGGCGGCGGCGTCGCTGCACAGAAACAGCGCCATTTCGCCCAGCTGCTGCGGGGTGACAAACTCTCCGGAGGGCTGTTTTTCCGCCAGCAGCTGCGCGCTGGCCTGCTGCGGGTCGACCCCTTCGGCGATGCGCTTCTCGATCTGCTGCTGCACCAGCGGGGTCAGCACCCAGCCGGGGCAGATGGCGTTGCAGGTGATGCCGCTGCGCGCGGTTTCCAGGGCCACGGTTTTGGTCAGGCCGACCACCGCGTGCTTGGCGGCGACATAGGCCGATTTCTCTTTCGACGCCACCAGGCCATGCACTGAGGCAATGTTGATGATGCGCCCCCAGTCGCGCTGGCGCATGCCTGGCAGCGCCAGGCGGGTGGTGTGGAAGACGCTGGAGAGATTGATGGCGATGATGTCGTTCCATTTGTCCACCGGGAACTGCTCCACCGGGGCGACGTGCTGGATACCGGCGTTATTGATCACGATATCGACGCCGCCGAAGGTGCTTTCGGCATAGCGCATCATCGCCTCGATCTGCCCAACGTCGCGCAGGTCGGCGTCGTGATAGCCGGGGATCTTGCCCAGCGCGGCGACTTCAGCCCGGGCGTGGCTGCTGTCGCCGAAGCCATTGAGCACCAGCTGGGCGCCTGCCTGCGCCAGCACTTTGGCGATCCCTAAGCCGATGCCGCTGGTGGAGCCGGTAACCAGCGCCGTTTTACCGTCTAAATTCATGCTATTTCTCCTTCAATCGGGTCTCAGACAATGCCGGTCACATAGAACGTGGCAATGACAAACAGCACCGCGAGGCTTTTGATCACCGTGATGGCGAAAATGCCGCCGTAGGCCTGGCGATGGCTCAGGCCGGTGATCGCCAGCAGGGTGATCACCGCCCCGTTATGCGGCAGGGTGTCCATGCCGCCGCTGGCCATGGCGGCGACGCGGTGCAGGACCTCCAGTGGAATATTAGCGGCGTGGGCGGCGGCGACAAAGGTTTCGGACATTGCCGCCAGGGCGATGCTCATTCCCCCGGAGGCCGAGCCGGTGATCCCGGCCAGCACCGTGACGCTGATCGCCTCGTTTAACAGCGGATTGGGAATGGCCGCGAGGGCTTTCGACAGCACCAGGAAACCCGGCAGGGCGGCGATAACCGCGCCGAAGCCATACTCAGAGGCGGTGTTCATTGCCGCGAGAATCGCCCCGCCCACCGCCGTCCGGCTCCCCTCCGCCAGCCGGCCGCGAATATTGCGATAGCCGCAGACCAGCACCAGCACAATGCCGGAAAGCAGCGCCGCCTGCACCGCCCAGATGGCGGTGATTTTCCCCACCTCGGTGACGACAGGCTTCGCCAGACCCGGCAGGGTGAGCTCATGGCTGGCGCCGTACCATTGCGGGATCCAGTGGGTAAACAGCAGATTCAGCACCCCCACCAGCAGCAGCGGGGCGATTGCGATCAGCGGATGCGGCAGGTCGATGTCATCCGGGGTCTCCGGCTCATTTTGCAGATCGGTCCCATAGCCTTCGCCGCTGGCCTGCGCTTTGCGGCGCTGGCGCTCCAGCCACAGCAAACCGAAGAGGATAATGAACAGCGAGCCGATAAGCCCCAGCCACGGGGCCGCCCAGGCATTGGTGCCGAAGAAGCTGGTGGGAATAATATTCTGGATCTGCGGCGTGCCGGGCAGGGCGTCCATGGTAAACGAGAACGCGCCGAGGGCGACGGTGGCGGGGATCAGCCGTTTGGGGATCCCGCTCTGGCGAAACAGCTCGGCGGCGAAAGGGTAGACGGCAAAGGCCACCACAAACAGCGACACCCCGCCGTAGGTCAGCAGGGCGCACACCAGCACGATCACCGGGATCGCGTGGCGGCGGCCGAGGATGCGGATGGCGGCGGCGACAATCGACCGTGAGAATCCCGACAGCTCAATCAGCTTGCCGAACACGGCGCCCAGCAGAAACACCGGGAAATAGAGCTTTACAAAGCCAACCATTTTTTCCATAAACAGGCCGGTAAAGGCCGGGCCGACCGCGCCCGGGTCGGTGAGGAGCACCGCGCCGAGGGCGGCGATCGGCGCAAAGAGGATCACGCTGTATCCACGGTAGGCTGCCAGCATCAGTAACGCCAGCGCGGCCAGGGCTATTATCACACTCATCACGACGTCTCACTCTCATTGTTATTGTAGGGGTACAGAACGCGATACTAGGGTTTCAGGGCGAAGCGCAGCTGGTGTTCCCGGCGCGACTGGATGCGCTGGCGCCGCGCCTCGTCCCAGCGGTAAAAGCCTTGCCCGCTGCGGGCGCCGGTGTCGCCTTGCGCCACTTTCTCCGCCACCAGCGACATCATCTCCGTACCGCTGGCCAGCTCCGGCAGCAGGTGCTGGCAGATATCCTGGACCGTCGCCAGGCCGGTCATGTCCGCCGCCTCCAGCGGGCCGACCATCGCATAGCGACGGCCCAGCGAGGCGCGCATCACCTGGTCCACCACCTCCGGGGAAGCGATGCCGCTGTGGACGATGTGCAGCGCTTCGCGCAGCAGGGCGAACTGCAGTCGGTTGCCGACAAAGCCCGGCGCGGCGCGGTTGAGCACCACCGCTTCCAGCGCGCAGCCGGCGCAAAAGTCGCTTACCTGGCGCGCCAGATGGGGCAGCGTGGCGCTCCCGGGCACCACTTCCACCAGCGGGATCAGGTGCGGCGGATGCCAGAAATGGGCGATCAGCAGGCGTTCCGGAAGGCGCATGCCCTGCGCCAGCCGATCCGGCGGCAGGCCGCTGGTGTTGCTGGCGATAATCGCCTCGTCGGCGATCAGCGTTTCCAGTTCGGCATACAGGGCGTGCTTCAGCGCCAGCCGTTCGGGGATCGCTTCAATCAGCAGCGTGGCGTCGGCCAGCGCCTGCAGCGCCGGGGTGGGGGTTAAACGGCTCAGCACGGCGTCGCGGTCGGCGGGATCCTGCTGACCGCTCGCCTCCAGCTCGCGCAGGATCGCCCCGGCCACAGTGGGCACCTCGGCAAGACGTTGCGGATCGGTGTCATATAGGCGGACGGCGTGACCGTGACGGGCGAAATGACAGGCGATGCCGACGCCCATCAGTCCCGCGCCGAGTACCGCCAGACGTGGTGTAAACATAGTGGCTCCTGTTAACGTTGAAGGGTCATGGCGATGCCCTGGCCGCCGCCGACGCACAGGGTGGCCAGCCCTTTGCTGGCGCCCCGGCGCTGCATCTCATGCACTAGGCTGACGAGGATCCGGCAGCCGGAGGCGCCGATGGGATGGCCCAGGGCGATGGCGCCGCCGTTGACGTTGACCTTCTCGCTGTCCCATTCGAGCAGCTGACCGACGGCCAGCGCCTGGACGGCAAAGGCCTCGTTGGCTTCGATAAGATCCACCTCGTCCAGCGTCCAGCCGGCATGCTGCAGCGCTTTGCGGCAGGCGCTCACCGGGCCGATGCCCATCACCGACGGGTCGACCCCGGCGACCGCCGCGCTGACGATGCGCGCCAGCACCGGCAGCCCAAGCTCGCGCGCTTTATCGACGCTCATCAGCAGGACCGCCGCGGCGCCGTCGTTCAGGGATGAGGCATTCCCGGCGGTGACGCTGCCGTCAGCCGGGCGAAACGCCGGGCGCAGCTGGGCCAGCTGCTGCTCGCTGGTCTCCGGGCGCGGTTGTTCATCGTCGGTCACGACACGCGGCGGCTTTTTGCCCTGCGGAACGCTGACCGGGACGATCTCCTCGCGAAAGCGTCCGGCGGCGATAGCGGCCGCCGCTTTGCGCTGGGAGCTGGCGGCGAAGGCGTCCTGGCGCTCGCGGCTGATATCGAAGGCATCGGCGAGGTTCTCGGCGGTAATGCCCATGTGGTAGTCGTTAAAGGCGTCCCACAGGCCGTCCTGGATCATGCTGTCCTGCAGGCTGGCGTGGCCGAAACGCAGGCCGTCGCGGGCGCCGTGCATCAGATAGGGAGCATTGCTCATGCTCTCCTGGCCGCCGGCGATAACGATCCCGGCGTCGCCGCAGCGGATCGCCTGCACCGCCTGCTGAACCGCTTTCAACCCGGAGCCGCACACCAGATTGACGGTGACCGCCGGGGTGTCCACCGGCAGGCCGGCCCGCAGCGCGGTCTGGCGCGCCGGGTTCTGCCCGCAGCCGGCGGTGAGCACCTGGCCGAAAATCAGTTCATCGACCGCCGCGGCGGGCAGCTGGCAGCGTTCAAGCAGGCTGCGTACCACCGTCGCGCCGAGGTCGACGGCGGAAAGCGGGGCGAAGGCGCCGCGAAAGCTGCCGACCGGGGTGCGTACTGCAGCAACAATGGCAATATCGGTCATGGTCTCTCCTTAGCTGAAGCGCATTTCGCGCACGTCGTCGGCGACGATCAGCCGTCCCGCCGTTTTACGCATCACCTCGTCGGGGCTGACCCCCGGAGCCACTTCGCGCAGGACAAACGCCCCGTCGACAATGTCCAGCAGGGCCAGGTCGGTGAGCACCCGGCGAATGCAGCCCACGCCGGTGAGCGGCAGGGTGCACTGCGGCAGCAGTTTGGATTCGCCGTTCTTTGAGGCGTGGGTCATCACCGCGATGATGTTCTGCGCGCCGGCCACCAGGTCCATGGCGCCGCCCATCCCCTTAACCATTTTCCCGGGGATCATCCACGAGGCGATATTCCCCGCGACGTCGACCTCAAAGGCGCCAAGAACCGTAAGATCGACGTGGCCGCCGCGGATCATGGCGAACGACTGGGCGGAATCGAAGATCGCCGCCCCGGTTTGCGCGGTGACGGTCTGTTTGCCGGCGTTAATCATGTCGGCGTCGATGGTTTCCTCATCGGGAAATTCGCCCATCCCCAGCAGGCCGTTCTCCGACTGGAGCATCACTTCAATACCGGCGGGGATATAGTTGGCCACCAGCGTCGGGATACCGATCCCGAGGTTAACGTAGTCGCCGTCGCGCAGCTCCTGAGCGACGCGCATCGCCATTTGTTCACGGGTTAGCATCTCAGTGCCCTCCGGCGCGCAGGGTGCGCTGTTCAATACGTTTTTCGAATTGCCCGACGATCAGCCGGTCGACATAGATCCCCGGGGTGTGAATGGCGGAGGGCGGCAGTTCGCCCGGCGGCACGATCTCTTCCACCTCCACCACCGTAATGCGCCCGGCGGTGGCCATCAGCGGGTTGAAATTCTGCGCGGTGTGGCGGTAAACCACGTTGCCGTACCAGTCAGCTTTCCAGCCCTTCACGAGGGCGAAATCGCCGCGAATGGCCTGTTCGAGAATGTAATTTTTACCGTCGAACTGGCGCACCTCTTTGCCTTCGGCGACAGGGGTGCCATAGCCGGTAGCGGTGTAAAAGCCGGGGATCCCGGCGCCGCCGGCGCGGATTTTTTCCGCCAGCGTTCCCTGCGGGGTGAGCTCTACCGCCAGCTCGCCGCTCAGCACCAGCTGTTCAAAAAGCGCGTTTTCCCCGACGTAAGAGGCCACCACTTTGCTGACCTGGCGCGATTCCAGCAGCATGCCGAGACCGAAGCCGTCGACGCCGCAGTTGTTGGAAACCACCGTCAACCCCTGCACCTGGCGGCGCTTCACTTCGGCGATCAAATTTTCGGGTATACCGCACAGGCCGAAGCCGCCGGCGAGCAGCGTCATGCCGTCCGTTAACCCTTCCAGCGCCGCTTCGTAGCTGGCGACGCGTTTATCCAGTCCTGCCATCTTGTCTCTCCTGCCTTGCGATAGCCTTATCATTGGCGCTGGCGACTGATTTGATAATTTTGAATTTGTGACCCACTCATTTGGAAATCTTATTAATTTCCTGTTAACTAATTTCTTTCAATTAGTTAACAGGATGAAAAATGAGAATGAGTGTCAAACAGTTACGCGCGTTTTTAGCGGTAGCTCACACTCTCAATTTCGCCCACGCCAGCGAAAGGCTGAATCTGTCGCAGCCAGCTCTCAGCCTGACCATCAAAGGGTTGGAGGAGGCGCTGGGGGGCGCGCTGCTGCAGCGCAGCACCCGCAAAGTGACCCTCACCCAGGAGGGGGAACTCTTTCTGCCGATGGCCCGTCAGCTGCTGGCCGACTGGGATAACGTCGAGGAGGCGATGCGTCAGAGCTTTACCCTGCAGCGGGGCAAAATCTCGGTCGCCGCGATGCCGTCGTTCGCCGCCAACGTTCTGCCGGAGGCGCTGAAAGCCTTCCGCGACCGCTATGCCGGGGTGAACGTCACGGTGCATGACGTGATAAATGAGCAGGTGATCGAGATGGTGCGCGAGGGGCGGGTGGAAATGGGTATCGCTTTCGAGCCATCGCCCAGCCACAACCTGCTGTTTACCCCGCTGGCGGTGGACCGCTTCGTGGCGATCGTTCCCCGGCAATCGCCGCTGGCGAAGAAAAAAAAGCTCACCTGGCAGGAGCTGTTAACCCTCGACTTTATTACCCTCCAGCGCCCTTCGGCGGTGCGCCTGATGCTGGAGGAGGCGCTGGCGCGAAGCGGGCGTCAGCTGGACGTGGCCCTGGAGAGCCATCAGCTGGTGACGGTGGGGAGAATGGTGGCCAGCGGGCTGGGGGGCAGCGCGGTGCCAGCGCTATGCAAAACGCAGATGGCCTCGCTGGGGGCGGTGTGCATTCCGCTTAGCGATCCGCCGATTGAAAAGTGCGTTGGGGCGATTTATGCCGGACATCTGCCGCTGTCGAAGGCGGCGCAGGCGCTGCTGGATACGCTGAAAGGGTTTTTACCCAGCTGAGGGAGCGGGAGGCAAAAAAACCGGCCCGCGGGCCGGTTTGATAATCAGATTTTGCAGGCGTCGCCGCAATCGTCATCGGCAACGATCGCCTGGGCTTTTTTGTCCGCTTCTTCCAGACGCTCCGCGTTGCGCTCTTCCGCTTCATCCAGGCCGCTGAAGACCAGGTTGTCGAGATCAATTTCCATAAGTTACCTATCGTTGCTGGTTTTGGATCAGCGTCAAGTATAGGGCAAAACCGCCCGCGGATGTACCCGCGCTTCGCGCCGAACGCACAGAGCGTTAAGTCGCTGGGCGGCGGGCATCACCTACCATAATTAACCGTTGACAGGATGGCGTTAATTTTAATTATCGTCGGCAGAACAATTTTCTGCCGCAATATTAAATGAAAGGACAACGAAGGTGTAATTAAGCGTTGACGAATATCTTTTATGTTAATATGGCCGCGATTATGGATGAATCTATGGATCTTAATCAATGGGACATACTGTTGCAGGCGCCATCAAAGAATGGCGTAAACATAATAAAGTGATCGGTCAGGTCAAAATAAACTATAAAAAAATTTTACGAAAATGCAGAGAGCTCTCGCTCGCAGGAGGTAAGTACAGAGAATATCAAGGACTTTGCGCCAAATATCAGTGCGCGCGGTTGACCGCCGTAACCCAGGGGCTGGTGCCTTTCGAGGATAAACCCTTTAAGGCCTATCTTAATAAACGGATGTCAAAACGGCGCAAGCTGGATATTGCCCACGGTTCGCTGAATTTTATCGAGAAAACATTTCAGCCGGATGTGCTGCCGCAGCTCTATACCGTGGCGGATTTTGGCCGGGCGATGTTTGCTATTCCTTTGAAAAATGGCGATAAGCTTGACGTTAAGCTGCTGGCGTCGCCGTTTCAGGAGGAGGGTGAACTGATGCTGCAGCTGTTTCTCGGCGACCGTCGCGTCTATAGCGTCTGTTTTTCCTGTACCGACGATGGCCGTGCCTATATCGGCGGTATTCAGGGCGGGAAAGATATCACCAATGAAGAGGTGAAGGCGCTGACCAAAGAGCTGCATGGCGCGCGGCCGAAAAATATCATCATGAGCGTGCTGTATGGTTTCTTAGGCTATTTCAACATCACCACGGTCTACGCGATCGATTCCGATTACCACGTGAAAAGCGATCTGGTGAAAGCCAGTTACTCATCGCTGTGGCTGGAAATGGGCGGTGAGAAACAGGCTCGCGGCTGGTATAAACTGCCGGCGCAAGAGATCAAAAAAAGTATTGAAGAGGTGAAAAGTAAACACCGCAGCCAGTTTATTAAGCGCGAAGGCATTAAAGAGCTGATTCAGCTCGATATGGCCAACGCCCTGCGGCAAATCACCTTGCGTTCGCGGGTGAATTAACGCCTCTTATACGTCAAGCGGACAGCAGGGGGCTGTTGTCCGCCTGACGAAATCCTTTCTTTACTGGCCGCTTTCGCCGACCGGCGGCGACGCGGAGGCGGCGAGCAGCGGGGCGCTGCGCCACCACACCATCAGCCCGACCAGCGCGATAACGCTCAGCACCCCGAAGGCGGTGGCAAAGGAGTAGCGTCCGGCGATAGCGCCGGTTAACGCCGGACTCATTGCCGCCCCGGCCCCCTGCATCAGCATCACCACGCTCTGTCCGGCGTTGACGTGCCCGCTGCCGCGCAGCAGCGAGACGATAAAGCTGGGCACCGCCACCCCCAAAATCCCTGCCGCCAGACCATCAAGAATTTGCACCGGGACCATCATCGCCGGGGCGTCGCTGGAGGCCGCCAGCGCCGCGCGGATGGGCATGATCAGCAGCGCCAGCAGAATGCATCGCCAGTAACCATATTTGTCGATGCTGCCGGCGACCCGAATGGCCACCGGGATCATCACCACCTGCGAAATAATCACCGTGGCGGCGGCAAACAGCCCCGGATTGAGGTGTCCCGGCGCGGCGGCGATCCGCATGCTCAGCATCGGCAACAGCGCGGCGTTGGCGAGATGGAACAGCATCAGGGTCACCCCGGCGATCAGCAGCGGCGTATGGCGGAACAGGATGGCAAACCCAGGCAGAGAGGGCGGGACGGCCGACTCGAGGCCGCGGGCGGCGTCATCGTCGATATCGCTGCCGCGGATCGCCAGCAGGGCGATGAGGGTGAACAGGGTGGTACCGGCCATCAGAATGAAAATGCCGCCGATGCCCCAGTACCAGGCGATGGCCCCGGCAATCAGCGCGGTGAAGAAATTCCCCGCGTGGTTGAAGGCTTCGTTTTTGCCCATCTGGGCGCTAAAGCCGCGCTGTCGGGTCAGCCCAAGGGTGATCCCGGCGATTAACGGTCCGACAAAGGCCGCGCAGATCCCGCTGGCGACTTGCGAAAGGGCCACCACGCTGGTCTTCTGACTGAACCAGAGCAGCAGGGTGGTCAGGGTTATCACCAGGCAGACCACGGCCAGCAGCACGCGCTTATGCCGCGAGGTGTCGGTGATGAAGCCGGCGGGCAGGGTCGCCAGCAGGCCAGCGACGCCGCCGATGGTCATCAACAGGCCGATATCCTCCGCCTGCCAGTGACGCTGGGTGAGAAAGATCCCCAGAAACGGCCCGAGGCCGTCGCGAACGTCGGCGATAAAGAAGCTGGTCAAACATAAAGCCCGCAGTGAACGAAGCGACATTTTCTACCTTTAGCATGAGCGATCCGCGGATCAGCGGCGGACCAGGGTGGTCATGGCGTGCGCCACGGATAATGGCCGGGATCGGACCCGGCAGAGAGCGTCATCCTTTATCGCACAGTTCGATGAAAGCAAAATGTCCTGCTGTCTTCGGGTAACGTGGCAATGCAACATACCTGCTCGTCGCGGCTTCCGCCAGAGGTCTACGAAAGTTCTGTAACGGGGCAACCGCGCCGCAGCCTGCGCCGCGGCGCTATCAGCGTTCGTCTGCTTTAACGATCTGCAGCGCGGCGGGATTCGCCACGCCGCCGCTGGCGGTGACGAACCCCGGATGGACGGCCTCGCCGCTATCGCTGTCCACCAGCGCAATATGCGGCGCGCTGTGCAGCATCTGCTGGTGGCCCCATTCCATCAGGGCGAACAGCACCAGCGCCAGGCTACGGCTTTTATCGGTGAGAACATATTCATAGCGCTCGCGAGCCCCCGCTTCCCGGTAGGGGACTTTGCGGAGCAATCCCATTTCGGTCATCGTTTTCAACCGGGTGGTGAGCGTCTGGCGGGTGATATGGGTATGCGTCTGCATCGTTTCAAAGCGCGTCACACCGTAAAACGCCTCGCGGAGGATCAGCAGCACCCAGCGGTCGCCGAGTATTTTGGCTCCTTCCGCCAGGCCGCACAGCTCCGGATCGAGGTAGGGCAGTGATTTATTTTTTGACATCGCGAGATTGACCTTCTACTCTGAGTTTGAATTTTAGACTTAGCTGCGAAGGAGCATAGCGTGCCATTTGTTAACGTGCAAACCATTAAAGGGATCATGACCGCGGAACAGAAAAGTGAGCTGCTGCGGCGGATGACCGATCTGCTGGTGGAGATTGAGGGGCAGGGCGATCCGCAGTTCCGCCAGTCGGTATGGATCCGCATTGATGAACATGACCCGGAACAGTGGAGCCTGGGGGGCGTTCAGCCGACGGCCGCGATGATTGCGGCTAAATTCGCCGCGGCGCGGCGCGACTGATCCCCTGAATAAACCGGGCTGTGAAGCCCGGCCCGGCGATCTGGCGCAGAAGAGGAGTCAGATCGCCGGGTAATATTGCTATTCGCTATGGTGCAAAAGCGTATTTTGCGGCTAAGGTAACGGTCAGGGAACCCAACAAACAGGGCGCGATGCCAGACGGCCAGCCTGGCGTCACTCTCACACCGGTGAAAACAACGGATGTCTACAGAACAGATGCTGCCGCTGGCGGCGCAGAACAAAAATATCATCCGCCTGGCCGCCGCTCAGGCGCTGGCCGGCGCCAACTCGGTGGTGTTCTACGCCACCGGCGCTATCGTCGGCAATACCCTCGCCCCCAGCCCGTCGCTGGCCACGCTGCCGATCACCCTGTTTGTGCTGGGGATGGCGGCCTCGATTTTGCCTTTCGGCGCGCTGGCGCGAAAGCGGGGCCGCAAAGCCGCGTTTATGGCCGGTACCGGTGCCGGGGTGGTCACCGGTCTGGCGGCCGCTCTGGCGGTGGTGCTGGGCTCTTTTCTGCTGTTTTGCTTCGCCGCGATGCTCGGCGGCGCCTATGCCGCGGTGGCGCTCAGTTTTCGCTTTGCCGCCACCGACGGCGTCGCTCCGGAACGTCGCGCCCGCGCGCTGTCGCTGGTGATGGGCGGCGGCGTGGCCGCCGGGATCATTGGCCCGATGCTGGTCACCGGCACCATGCACCTCTGGCCGACCCATACCTTCACCTTTCTCGCTCAGGCGCTGGTGGCGGCGCTCGCCGCCATTCTGCTGGCAGGCGTGACGTCGGCAGAGCCCGCGGCGGCCAGCGTGCGCGGAGGGCGGCCGCTGCGCGAGATAATCCGCCAGCCGGGCTTCGCCACCACGGTGTTCAGCGGGGCGGTGGCCTATATGGTGATGAATTTTCTGATGACCGCCGCGCCGCTCTCCATGCATATGCACGGTCTTTCCCAGCAGGCCGCCAACCTCGGGATCCAGTGGCATGTGATGGCGATGTACGGCCCGGGATTTGTCACCGGCCGGTTGATCCAGCGCTTCGGCGCCGTGCGCATGGCGGCGGCGGGATTGCTGATCACCGGCGCGTCGGTGGCGGTCGGTCTCAGCGGCGTCGGGGTATATCATTACTGGCTGTCGCTGATTTTGCTCGGCATCGGCTGGAACTTTGGCTTCACCGGCGCCTCGGCGAAAATCATCGATTTCCACCGCCCGGAAGAGAAGACCCAGGTGCAGTCGCTCAACGATTTTCTGGTCTTCGGCGTGATGATCGTGGGTTCGTTTTCGTCCGGCGTTCTGCTCAACGCCTTCGGCTGGAACGCGGTGCTGTGGGGCTCCCTGGTGCCGGTGGGGCTGGCGCTGTTCACCCTGCCGCTGCGCCCCTTATCGCCACCCCGCGCTTAGCGCCAGGTCTGCCGCTGCGCGGGCCGTCTTTTTGCGCTTTTCGCAAATGCGTTGCCGAACTTTATCAAAGCCAGCGCGTGGGAAAACGTCACATACGCGACATGCTGTAGTAATGTCTACAGCATGAGAATGCATCTCCTGACCCTCAACCTGACGATGTCTCAAGCCGCTGAACCCTGAAGAGCACGTCGGCACGCGGGTGACCTTCGACGTTCTGGCCCGACGCAGTGCTCTGGAGGCCGCGATCCCCGATACCCTGGGGCGGCTTATCCACTTCCTGGACGTCGGTGGGGTACCGACCCCGGAGGCGGGGTATAAAGCGTTCTTGCAGGGCTGCGGGAAACCATTACGGACGATGACCAACTGCTGGCGGCAGCCTGCTCGCTGTTCGACGGCCTACTGAGATCCTGTGAAATGAGGTCTGGCAATCATGAGCAAAACGGTGGTTCTTCCGCAGAGTGACAGTCCTACCGTCGTCGCCTCCGTCTCCTTCTGGCAGGCATTTCGCTTCTGGCTGAAGCTCGGCTTTATCAGCTTCGGCGGGCCTGCCGGGCAGATCGCCATGATGCACCAGGAGCTGGTGGATAACCGCCGCTGGATCTTGGAAGGACGATTCCTGCACGCGCTCAACTTTTGTATGGTCCTGCCCGGCCCGGAGGCGCAGCAGCTGGCGACCTATATCGGCTGGCTGATGCATAAAACCTGGGGAGGCGTCATCGCCGGGGTGCTGTTTATTTTGCCCTCGCTGGCGTTACTCATCGCGCTGGGTTGGATCTACCTCGTCTGGGGAGATGTCGCGGTGGTGGCGGGGATTTTTTATGGCATCAAACCCGCCGTGGCGGCGATCGTGCTGCAGGCGGCGCACCGCATCGGCTCGCGGGCGCTGAAAAATGGCGCCTACTGGGCCATCGCCGCCGCTGCCTTTGTCGCTATTTTTGCGCTGAACGTTCCTTTTCCGCTGATCGTCCTGACCGCGGCGATCGTCGGGTTTATCGGCGGACGGATGGCGCCGGCGACATTCGGCAAAGCGGACGCCCACCGTGCGCAGAGTCACCCCGGCGGGGCCGCCATCATTGATGACGCGACGCCGATCCCGGCCCATGCCATTTTCAGCTGGCGGCGTACCGCCCAGGTACTGATCGCCGGGATGCTGCTGTGGCTGGTGCCGATGGCCGCCCTGGCGCTAATGCTGGGCTGGGCGCATCCGCTGACCCAGATGAGCTGGTTCTTTACCAAAGCCGCGCTGATGACCTTTGGCGGGGCGTATGCCGTCTTACCTTATGTTTACCAGGGGGCGGTAACCCATTATGGTTGGCTGACGGCAGGGCAGATGATGGACGGCCTCGCCCTTGGGGAATCCACCCCCGGGCCGTTGATCATGGTGGTGACCTTTGTCGGGTTTGTCGGCGGCTACACCAAAGCGGTATTGGGCGTCGATGATGCGCTGCTGGGGGGCATTGCGGCGGCGTGCCTGGTGACATGGTTTACCTTTTTGCCCTCGTTTATCTTTATTCTCGCCGGCGGGCCGTTTATTGAAACCACCCATAATAAAGTGGGATTTACCGCGCCGTTGACTGCTATCACCGCCGCGGTGGTGGGCGTTATCCTGAATCTGGCGCTGTTTTTTATCTGGCATAGCGTCTGGGGACCGTCCGGTTTCGACCCATGGTCTGCGGCCATTGCCCTGGGCGCCGCCGGGCTGCTGTTTCGCTATAAGTGGAAGCTGACCTGGGTACTGGCCGCCGCCGCCGCGGTGGGCCTTATCGTCCATATGGCGGGACTGTCCGGCGCAGGATAAGGTCGGCGTCGGGCTGAAAATGCCGGAGGCAGGGGCGGGATGGGGAAAGGGGCCGATGTCTGGTGAAACAGTCGTCGGCCGGAAGGTGTGGTAATGGCAATGCCTCTATTTCTCAAATCATCTTTAAGACTTCGCGTTACCAAAAACGAGCTGCGTAATTAAAATGCTTCATCTGATGCTCATCGACATATGAGCTAGTTTCATCGGTGACTACAGGATTTGTGGAGACGGTATTACCTGAGATATATAACGGGATACCTGCCTTATTTTTACCTGTGTAAATCCCCGCGTGATCTCCTGGCTTTTGGCCTTTAGACTGGACGGGATAATCAACTCTTAAAACGATATCGCCAACGGCAATGTCAGATATGGCTATTATTTTCCCGAGCGCTAATGACGCCTGATAGAATTTCTCTACGCTGGCGGTTTTAGGCAGGCCGGGAATACCAGCCTGACAGCTACACCAGTAGATAAAAGCCATACACCATGGCGAGCCAGGTGTGCTGCCCGCTGATTTGAGATAGGTATTTACCATTGGGCCAGAGTTGCTGTTAAGCGGCTGCTCTTTGACATTAAGCTGACTTCTTGCTGTTTCTATCAAGTCGTTACCATTAGGCATGGTCTTATCCTCATCAGGTAGATTGTTAAATTGTGGATGGCAGAGAATGATTTCCTCGAGTTTCGCTCCTTATCTGTCTGAACTTTTCTAGTTTTTATCTTTGCAGTATTTATTTATTCTTGAAGTATCTATTTAATTTTGCAAGGGGAAGGCTTGTCTGATAAGCGGAAGTAATATCTCGCCTGATTTTTTTGTAATTTTGCCAATCAAAATTAATAAGAAATTGATAAGCTGTTTCTGCGCCAAGTCTAAAAAGTTTAAGTTTGTTGGCGTCGCTCATACTGAAGTCTAACCAGCCGATGTCTCCAGTGTCTATGAATGATACTAGCTTATTGTAATCAGGGTTTTTTTTAATGAAATCGTAATTCATGGCATGTCTGGCGGTGTTGAAAGATTGAGCAAATATATTAAGGGTACTGTTAATTTCATGACTGTGATCATCAAGTTGCAGTTTGACACCAAATGTGGGTCTTGCTGGAATTTTTGTGGGGTTGTGAAAAACATCAATCGGAAAGTTTGACATGATTCCGCCATCAACAAAACAAGCGATAGGTGGCGGAAATCGAGTCGCTAATCTGTTTTGAAAACTAATGCCGGTATATTTTTGCCATTTCAATTGTAGATTATTATCCATATGAGGTATTTTTACCGTGTAGGGCTGAAACACAAAAGGGATAGACATAGAGCAGCGGCAGAAGACCGCGGGATTTACATCTTTCGGTTTTTCCCAATATAGATCTGCCATGACAGGAAGTTCAACCTTATATTCGGTGGCCAAATCCGCCGTTATCAAGCATAAATAGTCATGATTAACATCTAACTCATCAAGGTAAAGTTTACCTTCAAGCTGGGATGCTTTATCGATACTGGTGCATCTAATCTTCCATCCGGGTGGAGTTGTCGCCATTCTTTTTCTAAGGTCGCTGACAGTATAAATATTAAAAGATGATAGCTGTTTTTTAAGCCAGGACTCGAATTCATCACCTCTATTAAGTCCATGCATTATTTTTAAGTTGTCCGTTGTCGAAAGAAATCTCATAAATGCACGAAAGTATTTAAACCCTGATTTGTTTTCAGCATTCATTAAGCCAGTTGCAGTATCCATAAATTTCTTTGGATCATAATCTCCGTCTTTTTTCCCATCAATAAATGTATTTATAGGCATGTTGGCGATCATGTTTATTAACTGTTCGCTTTTTTCTTTTTCAGGTATATCTACTGCAGATAATAGCAAGGCGGCAATAGAACCGGCTGAAGTACCTGCGATACCAATGAATCTTATTCCTGCTTTCTCTAAAATATATATGTAACCTACAAGGGCTAATCCGAGGACGCCGCCACCCTCCATTACCAGATCAACGTACTGATGGCCATTTTCATCAATAGTGTCACTGAATTCTTTATTGGACAGGGCAGTGGTTTTATTTTTTATTTCTTCAACTTCTTTTAGGTAACTATTCACGGATAATGACATTTTAATTTCCTTAGCAACGGATCTGAACATTGTTGGTCATACAAGGGAATTTATTGGCCGTTATCAGAAGACCTCTTTTTTTGCTCAAAGAGAAAATTTAGAAAATGCTGTGAACAATTTTTTAACGACCGTCTCGTCAGCTAAAGAAAAGTATAACGGAGGAAACAGAGACGCCACTCATTCATATGAATGAGTGGCGTAAAAAAACTCGCCGTGCGGGCAGGGGGAAGAGAAACGGGCCCGCTCCGCGTTTGCCCGCACGCGGAGCGGAGCGGAGCGATCAGGTCGCGGGAGTTTCGCGGGTGGCCCGCGCCAGCGGGTTGCTGTCCAGTTCCAGCTGGTCGCGCAGCGCCCAGCCGCGCAGCTTGCCGGGGTTAAGCAATCCCGCGGGGTCGAGAGATTGTTTCACCGCCACCACGTCAGGGCGAATCACCCCTTGTTTGCCGTCCTCAACCTGCAGCACGTGGGGGTTGTTAATTTTGACGTCGTTATCGCGAAATATCTGCATGATCGCGTTGAGACGTTCGGGCGTGGTATAGCGCACCAGCTGCAGACCGCTGGCGGTGAGGTTGCCTTCGATATCGCGCAGAAATTCAATATGGGACATCACCTCCCCGGCGAAATGCTGTTCCATCTGTAAAATTTGCTGTGGATAGCGCTGCGGATCAAACGCGGTCTGCAGATAGGTCAGTGTATTGTCCACCTTGAGCGCATGCAGGGTGGTGTGGTTCCAGCAGTATTCCATTAACGAGCTATTGCGCGCCCGGGCCTCATCGCTGGCCTGGCGGATGGCGGTGGCCCCGCGATGGCGCTGTAACAGGCTGGCGCACACGCCTTCGCTCTCTTCGGCGATCAGGCTGATAACCGCATGCTGCCCGGCGCGGTAACGATCGTTGAGGTGGCTAAAATAGTCAGCGATCGGGGTGGCCAGCAGCGCGACCTGGCGCTTCACCAGCCCCGGCGAGCGGACGCAGGCGTTGGCATAGTTCAGGGCATCGGCGAAATCGTCAAACACGTCCAGGCGTTCTATCCACTGGTGCACGGGAGCCAGCGCCAGCTCAACCTCGAGAATGATGCCATTGGTGCCGTAGGCGTGATGCAGCAACAGCGCTTCGGGTGCCGGGACGGTCAGTACGCGAGGGACCGGCTCGACGGTCATCACTTTGACGCTAAGCACATTGCCGGGCGCCGCCAGCGGCCCATAGTTGATGGAGCCGATGCCGCCGAACCCGCCGCCGTAAAGGCCGCCCAGGCTCGCCAGGCGATAGGTCGACGGCATACAGCGCAGCTCCCAGCCCGTCGGGCGGGCGGCGGTTTCGATGTCCGCCAGGCGAATGCCGGCCTGGGCCCTCACCGTGCCGTTGCCGAGGGCGACGATCTGGTTGAGCCCGGTCATATCCACCAGCATCCCTCCTTCGAGAGGGACCAGCTGTCCATAGTTGCCGGTGGCGCTGCCGCGCAAGGTCAGCGGCAGCTGATGCTGCGCACAGGCGGCGACCAGCTGGCGCAGCTCCTCTTCATCGCGCGGGCGAACCACCGCGTCCGCCTGTTTTCCCGCCAGCTGCTCGGCGAGTACCGGACTGAACCAGTGAAAATCGCGGGAAAGCCGTTTGAGTTTCGCCGGCTGCAGGGTCCACTCCAGCGCCGGGAGTGCCTGCTGGATCGCCGCGACCGCTTGTTGACGCTGTTCATCAGTCATCATTCTTTTTCCTGTTCGTCAGCAAAACATTAATGAGATTGCACGGCTTCGCTTTCATGCCAGGCGCTGAGCGCCCGGCGCGAGACCCAGGACATCACGCCGAACAGCGCGATCCCGGCGAGAGAGATCAGCAGCAGCGCGGCAAACATCAGCGGGATATCCAGCTGGTAGCCGGCCTGCAGGATCTGATAGGCCAGCCCGGTATTGGTCCCGCCAGTGCCGGCGACAAACTCCGCCACCACCGCGCCAATCAGCGACAGCCCGCTGGAAATACGCAGCGCGCCGAAGAAATAGGGCAGCGCCGAGGGGATACGCAGCCGCACCAGGGTCTGCCAGCGGCTGGCGTGATTGAGGCGGAAATAGCTCAGCAGGCCGGGGGAGACGCTGCGCAGTCCCTGGGTGGTATTGGAGATGATGGGGAAGACCGCCATCAGAGTGGCGCACACCACCAGCGAGAGGGTGGCGTCCTTCACCCAGATGATGATCAGCGGGGCGATGGCGACGATCGGCGTCACCTGCAAAAACACGATGTAGGGAAACAGGGCGGTCTCCACAAAGCGGTTCTGCACCAGGATAAACGCCACGGCGGCGCCGATGACAATCGACAGCAGAAACGAGATCAGGGTGATCTTGAGGGTGAACAGCAGCGCCAGTAGCAGCGGCGTGAGATGCGTCCACAGGCTGTCCAGCATCACCAGCGGCGACGGCACCAGAAAAGCCGGGATGCGGAAATAGCTTACCGCGCCCTGCCAGAGGAGCACCACCGCCACCGCGACGAGGGTCGGATAGAGAATTTTGAGAAAACGCGGATGCTGGATCCACGGCGTTGAGGTTGTGGTCTTCATATTATGGCTCCATACCGGACTGGCTGGCCTGCAACAGACTGTCCTGCAGCTGACGGGCATACAGGGAAAATGCCGGGCTGACGCGGAACGCCTCGCTGCGCGGGAACGGCTCCCGGATGGCGATATCTTCCACCACCCGTCCGGGACGGGCCGCCATCATGATCACCCGCTGCGAGAGAAACACCGCTTCGTGGATCGAGTGGGTGACGAAGACCACCGTCAGATTCTGCTCCTGCCATAGGCGCAGCAGATCGCTGTCGAGCTTGTTCCGCGTAATTTCATCCAGCGCGCCGAAGGGCTCATCCATCAGCAGCAGCTTTGGCCGGGTGACCAGGCCGCGGGCGATGGAGACGCGCATTTGCATGCCGCCGGAGAGTTCGCGCGGCAGGACGTCGGCGAACTTGCCGAGCCCCACCAGCTCAAGGACTTCACTCACCCGGGTATTCCCCTCCGCCCGCGGCACGCCGGCCAGATCCAGCGGCAGCCTGACGTTATTGCGCACGCTGCTCCAGGGCATCAGGGTGGCCTCCTGGAAGACGAACGAGAGCGGATGCTGGGCTTTTTCCCGGCTGTCGCGCCGCCACAGCATCAGCTTGCCGTCGCTGGGCTCCACCAGGCCGGCGACCATCTTCAGCAGGGTGCTCTTACCGCAGCCGGACGGGCCGAGCAGGGTAATGAACTCCCCCTGGTTGATGGTCAGATTGACGGGCAGCAGCGCCCGGGTGCCGTTGCTATAGATCTTCTCCGCCGACAGCACCTCGATGGCCGGCGTGGCGGAGGCGGGTATAAAGCAGGTGTCGCTCATCACGGTCAGTTTCGGGGCGGTATTCATGGCATCACTCCGGCGTCTTTGACCATCTCCAGGGTATATGTCTGCTCAAACGGCACCTTGCTGGCGTCGATCAGGTTGTTTTTCACCAGCATGTCCCAGGTTTTCTTCAGCCGCGGCTCGGTGATGATGCCGATGCCGCCGGTCATGGCGTCGCCGCCGGTCACCAGCTGGTACTGTTTCATCTGGGCAATGCCAAAGGCGATCTGCTCGGCGCTCATTTGCGGGTTCGCTTTGCCGATCAGGTTGTTGCCGGGGCCAGGATCCTGCAGGTAGCTTTTCCACCCTTCCATGGAGGCTTTGACGAAGGCCGCCACCGCCGCCGGACGTTTGCGGATGGTGTCCGCCATACAGATAATCGAGTTGCCGTAGGGCGGGTAGCCCCAGTCGCTGAGCGGATAGACATAGAACGGCTGCCCGCCTTTGGCGACGGAGAACGGCTCGGAGGTCACGTAGCCCTGCTGCACCAGATTTTTATCGGCGAGGAACGGCTGGACGTTAAAGGTATAGGGGCGCACTTTGCTGCCAGCCAGACCCAGCTCGCTCTTCGCCCACGGCCAGAAGGAGGTATAGGCCTCGGTGGCGAGCAGGAAGGTTTTGTCTTTAAGCTCCGCCGGGTTGCTCACTTTGTCATGAGTGATAAACACCGTCGGCGAGTGCTGGAACACGGTGGCGACGGTTACCGCATGCACCCCGGCCTGCCAGGTCTCCAGCGCCTGGCCGTTGTCGCCAAGGGTGCAGTCCGCCTGGCCGGCCGCCATCAGCTGCATGACGTTGATCTGCGGGCCGCCCATTTTAATCTCGACATCAAGACCGGCGTGCTTATACAGCCCGGTGGCCTGGGCCTGGTAAAAACCGCCATGCTCCGCCTGGGCATACCAGTTGGTGAGAAACGTGAACTTCTCCGCCGCGACGCAGGAGGCTGAGGCCGCGAGGGCGGCGACGGTCAGCAGGGTAAAAACTGGCGTTGATCTGGTATTCATCAGGGCTCCTTGGATTCAGCAGCGAAAGAGGGTGGTAGGGACTGCACAAAGCCGTGCCAGTGCTGTTTGCCCCAGGTCGGTTCGCGACGTTCGACCCAGGCCATGCGGTGGATCTCGATGATTGCCTGCGCCCAGCTAGCGGCGAGGGAGTCGAGAAGCCCTTCGCCTTGCTCCCGCGTCGCCGGGGTTGGGTCGCCAATCACCCCGCTGGGGCCAAAGTCATAGGACGCCCACGCCGCCGCCGGGCGGCCTTTCGACAGGGTCGGACAGGGGAATTCCGGCGGGAAGTTGGCGACCGCCCGCTCCATATGAACGCACTCCGGCGCCAGCGCCAGCATCAGCGCCGTTTCGCTATGCCCGGCGTGCATTGCCATCCGCTGTTCATGCGGGCTGAGGAACTGTTTTTCGCAGTTGGGCACGTTGAACACGTCGTGCGGGATGGCGATGAAATCCCCGTGGCGCAGGCGCATTTCCCGGCAGGCGATCTGCAGGATCTGCGGCTGGCCGCCGTGGCCGTTGATCATCAGCAGCTTGCGAAAACCGGCCCGATAGAGGGATTCGGCGATCTCCAGCAGGGTATGCAGCAGGGTATCGCCGCTGAGGGTCAGGGTGCCGGGAAAATGCAGATGCTCCTCTGACTTACCGTAGACGATCGGCGGGATGGCGTAGGCCGGGATCGCCGCCGGCAGCCGGGCGAGGGCATGGCCCGCCACGCCGGAGGAGATCACGCTGTCCACCGAGCAGGGCAGATGGGGGCCGTGCTGTTCGATCGCTCCGGTGGGGAGGACGATAACCGTATTGCTTTTATCCGGCAGGGCGGCCACGTCCGTCCAGCTCAGAAAAGGGAGAAAGCGCGCTGCAGGAATGTAACCGTTAATCATCGCGGTGCCTCGGAGTGAATTGGCTGGGGTAACCAGACGGTTGCTTCGACTTCAATCAATACCGTGGCGTCGGGCAGCATTTCGCTGACCTGCACCACGGTGGATACGGGCGGCTGGTCGGGATAAAACAGCTTCCTGACCCGGCTGTAATAGGGAAAATGGTCAAGGTTGCGAAAGTACTGCACCAGCTTGATAACGTCGCTCATCTGCCCTCCCGCCGACGCCACGGTGCGGCGGATGCTTTCCAGCACGTACCAGCTCTGGGCGAGGATCGGCCCCTGCTTCGCATCGGTTGAAAATTCCCCGGTCGCCCCCAGCAGCTCCCGCACCGGCTCAGGCACATCCTGAAAGCCGTTGACGATGGTGCCGGTCAGGGGATTGACCGGAATAATGCCGGAGAGAAAAATAAAATCGCCGGCTCTGCGCCAGGCGGCATACCGCGCCAGCGGCGCCCCCGCGCCTGCTTCAAGACTCATGTGCCATCTCCTCCTGCCACACTCGCCGGTGGGTTAACCTGCCGTGGTTAACCACCAGACGGGCGGCGCTGTTTAAAGGCCAGGTAAAACGGTCGCTACCCGGGAAAATCACCACGCTGGCCGCCGCCCCGACGGCAAAAGGGGCCGCGTCTGCCGGCGAACCGGTTAGCGCCGCGCGATCGCAGATCAGCCGAGACTGCCGGTCGAACGGGTCGCTGAGCTGGGCGCTGAACAGGCCGCAGGCCAGGGTGTCCAGCGGGTCGTAGCTTCCCGCCGGACAAAAAGCGTCCTGCACGTTGTCGCACCCAAGCAGGGTGGCCACGCCGGCGGCCTGCGCCTCGTGCAGCAGGGTGATCCCCCGCTGGCGCGGCGTGCGGCCGAACGTCGCATCCTGCAGCAGCAGGTTGGTCATCGGCAGGGCGATAAGGGTGACGCCGTGCGCCGCCAGCTGGCGCAGGATCAGCGCCGCCTGCGCGTCGCTGCCGGCGGCCAGCGCGCAGCCGTGGCTGCAGCAGATATGCCCGGGGAATGGGTGGCGGGAGAGATGATCCGCCAGCCAGGTCAGCCCCTGAGACACCTTGCTGAGCTCCTCATCGATATGCAAATCCAGATCCAGTTCCCAGCGGGCCGCGCTGCGCAGCAGGTTTGCCATGGCGGCGGCGTCCCAGTTGGAGGAGTGAATGAAGCCCCCCAGCAGGCAGCGCTCCCCGCTGTTGGCGACCGTCCGGGCAATGGCCTCGGCGTCCGCCGGATCGCGAAACAGGGGCAGCGGGACCAGCGCCACCCGTTCCAGGGTGATGCCGCCGGTATCGAGACGGGCGATCTCCTGCCAGGCGTCCGGCGCGTCGGCGGTAAACCAGTCGATATGGCTGCGTAAATGGGTCACGCCATTTGCTGCCGCCCGGGCCAGCGCGGCGGACGCCCGACGTTGAATATCCGCCCTGGTCCAGTGTCGGCGGTCCTCGTGCATGGCGTGGATCGCCGCCAGCAGCCCGGCCTGCGCCGGACGGCAGCGTGCAATGGTAAAGGTTTTGTCCAGATGGGCATGGGGTTCCACCAGGCCGGGGAGCGTCAGGGCCCCCGCCAGGTCCCACAGGCCGGGAGCCGGCTCGACGGAGGGCGTCACGGCGGCGATCCGTCCATCGCGAAAGGCCAGGTCCGCCAGCCGCGGTTCTTCGTTGGCCTGCGTCGGCCAGCCGTCGGGCAGCGCCCAGGCCGGAAGTCGGGCGCGGCTGATGCCGGCGAGCGGCGCGCAAGAGGAGGGGAACGTCATCGTCAGTCTCCTCACAGATCCAAAACCAGACCCGGCGATTTCGCCCGCGAACAGCAGAGTGTGATCTGGTCGTTGCCGGCTTTCTCTTCCGCCGTCAGCACGCTGTCCCGGTGCTCGGGGAGCCCGTCGAGAACCCCGGTAATACACGATCCGCACATTCCCTGTTCGCAGGAGAGCATCACCTCCACCCCGGCATGCTGTAATACCTGAGCAATGGTTTGATCCGCGGCGACCTGCAGACGCTGCCCGCTGGAGGCCAGCTCAATATAAAATGCGTTGTTCGCCGCGATATTATTTTCCGCCGCGGGAGTAAAGCGCTCGAATACGAATTGCGACGGCGACCAGCGATATTCCTCCATGACTGACCGCAGTCGCTGAATAAAGCCCTCCGGGCCGCAGGCCACCACTGCGGTATCAGGGTGGGGCGTGGTTAAGCATTCGGGGATCCGCTGGCGAAACGACGCGCCTTCCTCGCTGCAGTGGATCGCCACCGTGCCGCTCGCGGCCAGCTGGGCCAGGCGCGATGTGAAGGCCGTCTGGCGCGAGCTGGCGACATAATAATGCAGCTCCAGCTTCCCTTTTCTGGCGGCAATCGCTTCGGCCATCGCCAGCAAAGGCGTGATGCCGATGCCGCCGGCAAACAGCAGGTAGCGCCCGGCCTCCGGCAGGGGAAAATGGTTGCGCGGCGACGAAATGGAGAGCCGATCGCCGGGTTTGAGCTGCTGGTGCAAATAGCGTGAGCCGCCGGTGGACGCGTCCGTCAGCCGGACGCAAACTTCATAATGATTACCGCGGTCAGGCATGCCGCACAGGGAATATTGCCGCGGGCCAACGCCGGGAATAATAATATCGATATGCGCCCCGGCGGAGTAGGCCGGTAATATTTCCCCGGCCGCCGCCTGCAATATTAAAGATAGATTTCCCTCGCCATTGGGGCGTATTTCCCCCACCGAGACCGAAATAAGATCGTGGCTGTGCATTACCGTTTTCTCTCCCTCAATCCGCTGTCTGCAGGGCGGCCAGGGGCAGCGAAGGGATACCCGCTCCTTCGCGGTGACTGTCCGGCGTGCAAAAATGGATGAAACGATCGTTTCTCCGCTATGAATGCTACGGTATTGTGATAAAACTGTTGCGTCCAGAGCTTTGATTCGCACAACCCGTTGCAAAAAAGAGAGCACCCAAACGATGTTTGCCTTCTCCCGATTTCTGCTCTATTTCACCGAAGTGGCCCGTCAGGGGTCGTTTCGTAAAGCGTCAGAGGCGCTGCATGTGTCTGCGTCTTCTATTGACCGTCAGATTTTGCGCGTGGAACAGGAGCTGGCGATGCCGCTCTTCGAGCGCCATCCCACCGGGCTGCGGCTGACCGCCGCCGGGGAGCTGCTGCTGCACGCGGCCAATAACTGGAAAAAGGACTTTACCCGGGTCTGCGAGCAGCTGGATGACCTGCGCGGACTGCGGCGGGGGCATGTGCGCATCGCCACTATCGATGCCATTAACCGGCATTTCTTTTCGACGATGCTTAAAGAGGTGCATAAACATTATCCCAACATCTCTTTTACATTGACCACCATCAACAATATCCACATCCAGCAGGCGCTGATCTCCGGCGAGGCGGATTTCGGCATCATGCTCAATCCGCAGACCTCCCGCGAACTGCAGGTGCGGGCGTTTGCCGAAATGAATATGGGGATCGTAGTGCCGACCGGCCATCCGCTGGCCAGCCGCAGCGCTGTGCGTTTTAGCCAGTGCATCGACTACCCGTTTATCCTGCCATCCGCCCCGTTGATGATCAGCGAACCGGTGGAGGCGCTGGTGAACATTAGCGGCAACGAGGTGAAGGAGGTGGCGGTATCGAATAACATCCACATGATCCGCACCCTGATCAAAGAGCAGATGGGCATCGGCATCCTGTGCCGGCTGGATATTCTCGATGAGATCGAGTCCGGCCAGCTGGCGTTTGTGCCGCTAACCGATCCGCAGCTTAAGCCTTTCACCCTGGCGCTGTGCGTCTCGCCCGCCCGCCAGCTTTCCCTTGCCGCCTCGATGATGCTGAACCAGCTGGAGATGCTCTTCAGCCAGCTGTGAGAGACCGGGCAGGCACTAAAATCATTCATCAACGCACCAAAGTGGTGCATTTATTGTGTGCATGAATCAAAGGTTGCATGCCCAAGGGCGGCGGCGCAGGCGATTTTTCGCGGCCGCTCGCGGGCCATCAAATCTGGCATTGTTTTTGTATAGCTGAGTGTGAGTAGAAGCGGTCAGTACGGGTTATCCATACGGGACATTGCTCAGTCACCATGTCGCGGTTCAATGTTGACCGGGATGGGAGGCTGAGCCACATTCGCTCGCTCCCCCTCCCGGCGTAAAGAGGAGAGGGATAATGAAAACAGGCGCACGCCTTCCCCGGGGCTTACGCTGGCTGGGCCTGATGGCCCTCGGCGGTGTCTCGCTGGCCGTTCAGGCCGAGGAAAAAATCGTTCTGCTGACCTCCTGGTACGCTCAGGCGGAGCAGGGGGGCTATTATCAGGCTCAGGCCACTGGGCTGTACAAAAAATATGGTCTCGACGTCGAGATCCGCTCCGGCGGACCGCAGGTCAACGGCATGCAGTTGCTGTTGTCGAAGCGGGCCGATGTGATCATCGGTTACGATCTGCAGCTGCTGGAAGGCATTCAGCGCGGCTTCCAGGCGAAAGCCATTGCCGCGCCCTTTCAGTACGATCCCCAGGGACTGCTGACCCACGCCGATGTTAGCTCCCTGCAGGGGCTGAAAGACAAAACCATTCTGGTCTCCAGCTCCGGTCAGGCGACATGGTGGCCGTGGCTGAAGGCGCAATACCAACTGAGCGACGCTCAGGTTCGCCCCTATACCTTCAATATTCAACCCTTTGTCGTCGACGACGCTGTCGCCCAGCAGGCCTATGTCAGCTCCGAGGTGTTCCAGGTGCAGAAGGCCGGGGTGAAGGCGAACTTCTTCCTCTTTTCTGAGCATGGTTACCCTCCCTATGGCGGCATTCTCATCGCCCGCCCGGACACCATCGCTGAGCGTAAAGCGGCGATGGCGAAGTTTGTCCGCGCCTCAATGGAGGGTTGGGTGAGCTATCTCAAGGATCCGGCGCCGGGAAATGCGTTGATTAAGCAGGACAACCCGAAAATGACCGACGATCTGCTCGCCTGGGGCGTGACCCAGATCCGTGAGCATCATCTGATCGACGGCGGGGATGCCGCCAGCCAGGGCTGGGGGACGATGACCGACGCCCGCTGGCAAAAGACGCGCGATTTTATGGTCAGCGCCGGTCTGCTGGCGGCGGCCACCGACTGGAAACAGGCCTATACCACCGACTTTGTCCAGACCATGCAGGTAAAACCCTGAGGAGCGACGCCATGTCATTCATCATTAAAAATGCCCATGCCATCCTCAGCGGTCTGTCCGGAGAGGCGGCGCGGCTGGCCGGGCCGGATATTCGCATCCGCGACGGCAAGATTGCGGCCATCGGCAGCCTGACGCCGCTGCCGGAAGAGCGACTGATCGACGCCCGCGACTGCGTGATCTATCCGGCATGGGTGAATACGCACCATCATCTTTTTCAGTCGCTGCTGAAGGGCGAGCCGCAGGGGCTGAACCAGAGCCTGACGGCCTGGCTGAGCGCCACGCCGTACCGCTTTCGCGCGGCTTTCGATGAACATACCTTTCGTCTGGCGGTGCGCATTGGTCTGGTGGAGCTCCTGCGCTCGGGCTGCGCCAGCGTGGCGGATCACAACTACCTGTACTGGCCGGATATGCCTTTCGATACGTCGGAGATTCTCTTCAGCGAAGGGGAAGCGCTGGGGATGCGCATCGTTCTGTGCCGGGGTGGGGCGACCCAGGGTCGGGCGGTGGAGCAGGATCTGCCGGTGGCGCTGCGTCCGGAAACCTTCGACGGCTATATGGCGGATATTGAACGGCTGGTCAGCCGCTATCACGACCCGCGGCCCGACTCGCTGCGCCGGGTGGTGATGGCGCCCACTACCGTCCTGCACTCCGCGCCGGGTGCCCAGCTGCGGGAGATGGCGAAGCTGGCCCGCCAGCTGGGGATCCGGCTGCACAGCCATTTATCGGAAACCGTCGATTATCTTGACGCCGCGCGGCAGAAATTCGCCATGACGCCGGTGCAGTTCTGCGCGGAGCACGACTGGCTGGGAAATGACGTGTGGTTTGCCCATCTGGTGAAGCTTCTGCCGGAGGAGATTGCCCTGCTGGGCCGCACCGGTACCGGCATTGCTCATTGTCCGCAAAGCAACGGCCGGCTGGGCAGCGGCATCGCCGATCTGCTGGCGCTGGAGCAGGCCGGGGTCCCGGTCTCGCTGGGGGTGGACGGCGCTGCCTCCAATGAAGCGGCGGATATGCAAAGCGAAGCCCATGCCGCATGGCTGCTGCAGCGCGCGCGCAAAGGGATGCTGGCGCAGCCGCGCTACGCCGGAGGCACCTTCGAGGGCGGAGCCGATGCGGCCACGGTGGAGGATGTGGTGCGCTGGGGCAGCGCCGGCGGGGCGCAGATCCTTGGCTTAGCGCAGAGCGGCACCCTGCAGGTCGGGATGCAGGCGGACCTCGCCATTTACCGGCTGGACGATCCGCGCTACTTCGGCCTGCATGATATGGCGATTGGCCCGGTGGCCTGCGGCGGCCGCGCCGCGCTGAAGGCGCTGCTGCTGAATGGCCGGCCCATCGTGGAAGATGACGCCATTCCCGGTCTCGACCTTGACGCGATGCGCCACGACGCGCTGGCGGCAGTCCGTACCCTCCAACAGCGCGCCGCTGTTTAACTGATCACAGGATAATGACGATGAACGCAACCACCCAAAATCAACGCTATGCCTTACAGGAACTGGAAAAAGAGGCGCTGATGGGCGCCCAGGGCGAAGAGACCTTTGCCCGCGAAGTGCGCTGTATCGACCTGTCTAACTTTGCCGAAAGAAAAAATGACATTGCCGAACAACTGTGGGAGGCGGCGGTGGAGATCGGTTTCTTCCAGGTCAGCCACCACGGTATTCCGCTGGCGGCGATCCGCCAGGCGTTCAGCACGACCGAGGCGTTTTTTGACCTGCCCGACGAGGTGAAGCGCCAGTATCCGCTGGCCGGTAACGCCGGCTGGGAGAGCAAGGCGCAGGTCCGGCCATCGACCCGCACGCCGGATCAAAAAGAGTCATATCAGATAACCCGTCCGCTGATGGACGGGCGCTGGCCCAGCGATCGGGAGCTGCCAGGCTTCCGACAGACGATGCTCGGATTTGAATCGCAGTGCTGGCAGCTGGGGATGAAGATCCTCTCCTGCTTTGCTTTAAAGCTCGGTTTTCCGGAATCGTTTTTTACCACCGCGCACGATCCGCAGCGTGACACCTATCAGAGCACCTTGCGCATGCTGCACTACTATGCAACCGAGCAGTCGCAGCAGGGGATGTGGCGGGCCGGCGCGCATACCGATTTTGACTGCCTGACGCTACTGTTCCAGCGCCCCGGTCAGGGCGGCCTGCAGGTCTGCCCTGGCAAGGACCGCGAAAGCCAGCAGTGGACCAGCATTGAGCCAAGGGAAGAGGTCATCACCTGCAATATCGGCGATATGCTGATGCGCTGGAGCGACGACCAGCTGCCGTCTAACTTCCACCGGGTGAGAAACCCGCAGCCCCACGAATATCAGGGGCCGCGCTACAGCCTGGCGTTTTTCTGCCAGGCCAATAAAGATGTTGAGATACTTGGGCCGCAGAGGAAGTACCCGCCCATCAGCGCCGAGGATTATCTGCAGCAGCGGATCCAGGCCAATTTCGCCAAAGGGTAGGATGTACTCTTGAGTGGTTTTCCTGTCGCCGGCTTTCGCTGGCCGCGCGGCAGGATATCCGGCGCTGGGCTTTTCAGGAGGTCGGTATTGTCGATGCGGGCGACAAGGGTATCTCTGCCGCAGCCATAAAATCGATAAAACAGCGTATTCGCGGCGACAGATAGCGGCTGGCAGGCCACAGGACGGAGAAATGCCCATCCTTGACGCAACAGCCGGGCAATACCTCTTGCAGGTGTCCCTCATTGATGGCCTCACGCACAACAAAATCAGGGACATAGGCGATACCCATCCCCGCCGCGCTTAAGCGAATGGCGGCCTCAATGTTATTGACCCTCATCACGGAAGCGGCCCTGAAATCCCCCGTCAGCCGCATATCGCGCAGTTCCCAGGGCTGGATCAGCCCCGTCGAAGGGAAGCGAAAAAAAATGCACTTGTGCGCCGCCAATTCCGCTGGCGAGCCGGGAACGCCGTATTCCGCCAGATATGCCGGGCTGGCGCAGAGCACAAAACGAAAACCCCCCAGCTTTCTGGCGATCAAGCGGGAGTCCGCTAGTTCACCGCTGCGGATAGCGATATCAAATCCCTCATCGATCAGATTGACCAGCCGGTCACTAAAATTGAGATCCAGTTCAACCTGCGGATAAAGACGGCTAAAGGCGGTGAGGGCAGGGAGCAGCAGGCGGTAGCCGATGACAGGCAGTGAAATTCTCAATTTGCCGGAGGGCTGTGAGAGACTGCTCGTCAGCTCAGACTCGGCCTCCTGGATCTGCTCCAGGATACTCTGGCAGCGGGTCAGAAACGCGGCCCCCTCCGCCGTCAGGCTGACGTTTCTGGTGCTGCGGTTAAACAGCCGGACCCCCAGCTTATGCTCAAGCCTGGCGACATTCTTACCCACCGCCGAGGCTGAAATGCCCAGCAGCCTGGCGGCCTGAACAAAGCTTAGCGTTTCGGCGGTGCGGACAAAGGACGTTAGCGAGGTGAGGCTGTCCATCGATTATAAACCTTATGTCTCTTAAGAAGATATTTTCAGTCTATTTATCGGCATTAACATCCGCAATAGGATGGCGGCAGTTCATTCCTTCCTTCCTTGCCGACTGATGAGGGCCGCCTGATGTTACTCACCGCCAGAACACATTCCCGATCCGCCAGCGCCCTGGCCGCGCTTTCTGTCTTTATGGCGGCCATGCTGCTGCCGTTAAGTTTTACCGGCGGCGTCATGACCACCCCGGCGATACAGCAGTCGCTGGGCGGCTCTCCCGCTGCGCTGTCGTGGCTGACCAATGGCTTTATGCTGACCTTCGGCAGCTTTTTGCTGGCCGCTGGCGTGACGGCGGATGCCATTGACAGAAAACGCATCTTTCTCGCCGGCGCCGCGCTGTTTTGCCTGAGCAGTCTGCTGTTTTGCCTGACGGACGATCTCTTCCTGTCAGGCGCGCTGAGGGCTCTGCAAGGTCTGGCCGCGGCGATGATTTTAGCCAGCGGCAGTGCGGCGCTGGCCCAGTTGTATGACGGCGCTCAGCGGACGCGGGCATTCAGCATCCTGGGCACGGTGTTCGGCGCCGGCCTGGCGTTCGGTCCGCTGCTGATCGGCTTCATGACCGACGCGGTGGGCTGGCGCGGCGTATACGCCCTGTTTGCGCTGCTCTCGGCGATGGTTCTGCTTATCGGTCTGGCGTATCTGCCCGCGGCAGAAAAAAGCGAGCCGCGGACACCCGACAATCTCGGCTTAACCCTGTTTACGCTGGCCCTGATGCTGTTCACTGCCTCGCTGATGGTCATTCCGGCCCGCGGTTTTTTATCGCTGACCACGCTGGCCTTGTTCATCGTATCGGGGGGGCTGTTCGTTGCGTTTGCCATGCGCTGCCGAAGAGTGAACAACCCGGTGCTGGAACTCGCCCTGCTGCGCCATCCGCGTTTTGTCGGCGTACTGTTGCTGCCTGTCGCCACCTGCTGTTGCTACGTTGTCCTGCTGATTATTGTTCCACTGCATTTTATGGGCGGAGAGGGGATGAGTGAGTCGCAGAGCGCGCTGTATCTGATGGCGCTGACCGCGCCGATGCTGATTTTCCCATCCGTTGCGGCCCTGCTCACCCGCTGGTTTTCACCGGGGCAGGTGGCCACGGGGGGGCTGATGATTGCCTCCGTCGGGTTGCTGTTGCTGGGCGATGCTTTTCACAGCCACCACCTCCCGCAGCTGGTGCTGGCGCTGATCCTGTGCGGGGCGGGGGCGGCGCTTCCCTGGGGATTGATGGATGGCCTGGCGATATCCGCAGTGCCGGTCGCCAAAGCCGGTATGGCGGCAGGCCTGTTCAACACCGTTCGCGTTGCCGGCGAGGGGATCGCCCTGGCGGTCGTCACCGCGGTATTAACGGCAAGCAATAACCTGACTCTGCAGAGTCGCGTTCATGGGTATGCGCCCGAGGTGATTCACCGCGCCGCAGGCTGGCTGGGGGCTGGTAATGTGCCGCAGGCGGCTGCGCTTTTGCCTGACTTTTCCCTTCGGGCGCTGCGCGAGAGCTATGACACTGCTTATACGGTACTGTTTAGCGGGCTGGCGGTCGTCACCCTGCTGTGCGCCCTGATGGTCTGGCGGACGCTATGCCGCAAGGGGGGCGCTATCCAGACCCGCCACAGCGGATCCTGAACCCCCATGACGGTGCACTGGCGTCACGCTCCCGGCAATCACCTTTTCCGGTCTGCTCAGCGAACCGGGACTGTCATTGTTTCTCTGGCGGAACTATGCTGATTAGGGCGGCCACATGCGCCGCTCCGGCAGCGGAAACAGTGACTCACAGGTGGCGGTATGGCGAGCGATCCGGAACTGATTTACATCGAGATCCTTGAAACGGTGCTGATGGCCACCCTGGATCCTGATTTGTGGAAATCGGCGCTGCAGAAACTGGCGTTCCTCACCGGCCATCAGTACGCGGCATTTCTGTTCTACGATAAAGGCAACGCGCACCTGCTGACCGATTCACTCCTGCTGGAGGAGAAGGTTTTCACCGCCTATCGCGACGTGTTTCTGGCCATCGATCCCGCCGAAAAAATACTGACCGCGTTACCGGTCGGGCAGATGTACCGGGACCGCGAGTATTTAGGCGATAAGTTTATTGCCGGCAGCGTCTATTACAATGAGTTTCATCACCCCAACGATCTGAATAATCTTACCAGCGTCAAGCTGTGCACCCTCAATGGCTATGCCACCTATCTGTCACTGATGACGGCCAATACGGCAGCTTATCCGCAGCCGGCGCAGTTTGAGCTGTTCAGGCGCTTGATCCCGGCGCTAAAAACCGCCTGCCAGCTACACGCCCGGTTTGAACAGCTGCGGGACACCATAAAATACCAGAGCGCGGTGATGGACAACGGGATCTACCCGGTATGGCTGGTGGATCATGGCGGTAACATTCTCTACGCCAGCGCGCATGCCGAACGCTACCTGCGCGCCAACGCTCGCCTCTCCTGGTACAGCGGGGGTGATACACTGTGCCTTGATACCGACAGCAAAAAACTGAAACGGGCTATCGAGCAGGCCACCCGAACGGCAGAGCCGCCAAGGGCAGGGCTGTGCTATACAGCCGGGCGCCAGCCGAAACCGATCCTGGTGATCCCGGCGGCCCGCCTTGCCGGGGTGGCCTGCGTGATTATTCCCGAGCCGTTTCTCACCGGCAGCGCCGTGATGGAGCTGTTTAACGTCAAGCCTGCCGAGAACGCAGTGGCGGAGCTGCTGGTGCGGGGCATGACGCCGGATGAGTGCGCCTTACATCTGGGCGTATCTATCGCCACCATCAGAACCCACCTCAGCGCCCTGTACCGGAAAACCCACACCCGTAATCAGGCAGAACTGTTGCTGATCATCCGCGCGATCCACGGCTGACAGCTTGCTCAGGAATGATGGTCGCGCAGGAAAACGGTCAGCACCTCTTTCGGCGGCACGCCGCCGCATTCGCCAATCATCCAGCCTACCGCGCCGCGGTGATAGGCGCCGTGAAAGAGCATGTGATTCAGCATCTCCATCGCGGTCATATTGCCGTCGCCGCCGTCGACAAATTTGAAGGCGATACGTTCGTGGAAATCGGCGGGCGTCATGGCGCTGACGTACTGAATGTATTCGTCCGTACAGGCGGTCATGGCCGTTTCCAGCTCATCAACGGTTGGCGTCCCGGGGGTATTCAGCGCGGTGTAACCGTGCGTCTTGCCGCGCAGATTCGCCCGGAAAATCATGTCAACGACATGGATATGGTTCATTAGCCTGAGGGTCAGGTGACGCTTTTCGCCATGTACTGTACCGTCTATCGCGCGGATCGCCTGCAAGGTGGCAAGGTCAATCCAGCGCTTGTATTTCAACAGCGTCACTACGGTGTCTTTGTCCATTGTCGGTCCCGGGTTGGTTGAGCCATTATCTTAGCGATGATGCCTGCGAGTTGTCACTCTCCCGCGCCAGGCACAAAAAAGCCTCGACGGGGCGAGGCTTTTTAATCAGCAGGTGATTTAGTCAAACACACCGTTAATCACGGCGGTAACGATGGCGGTGCTCAGGGCGACCAGCACCAGGTCATCGCCGACCGCGCGCCATTCATAGCCCGGATAATAGGGCAGGTCGTTAATCATAGAAGCGGGCAGGGTCTTTTTCGCGATACCCGGAGGTAACGGTTTGCCGCGGGCGACATTTTTGGCGATACCCGGAGGCAGCGCCTGATAGCCGACCAGACCGTAGTTCACAGCAAGGGAGCGCGCCCGCGAGAAGCTAATATCGCTGTCGACGTGGTCGGGCTTGCCGTAGTTTTTGCGGTTGCCATGATCGTCATTGGACTGACCTTTATTTTGTCCTTTATTGCCATGGTCGCCGCTGTTACCGCTGTTACCATGATTGCCGCTATTGCCATGGTTACCACTGTTCCCGTGATTACCACCGCCGCCGCCATTGCCATTGCCGTTACCCGGGTTGGCATAGGCCGGAGCCGCCATGACGGCGAGAGAAATAACCGCCGCCAGTGCTGTTTTAATAGTGCGACGCTTAAGCATGATTTTGATTCCTTAATGTGGAGTACACGCATAAAAAATAAGATAAAGCTATGCCCCAGGCAATCTCATATAGTCTTATTTTTTGCCGGGTTTTCACGGGAAGGTCACAAAAGGATAGCGGGGCGCGGACGAGCAGTTCCATTGCTGCGTTTTGACAGACGGGTGACCGCGCCCCGCTAAATGTGTCGCCGGCAGGATCGCTCCCGGCGTGTCGCAAAAAAATGCCCGAAGCCATCGGGCAAAAATGAATAAAAATATTACGCTTCATTCATAACGCGTCTCACAAGACGGAGCGGATAGTAAATCCTGGCGCCGCTGCGCACAATCTGCCGGTTGTTTAGAAATAAATAACCCGGCCGACCGCGCTCAGGACGCGATCCAATGGCAGGCGACCCGATGGCCAGGGGCCACCTCGCGCAGCGCCGGCGCTTCTCTGCGGCACCGCTCGCCGACCTGCGGGCAACGAGATGAAAAACGGCAGCCGGCGGGAGGATTGACCGGATCCGGGATCTCGCCTTGCACCAGCTCCTGCGGTTCGCTGTGCGGGTCGAGGGTCGGCACCGCGGCCAGAAGCGCGCGGGTGTAGGGGTGGAGGGGGCGGCTGAACAGCGCATCGCGGCTGGCGCTTTCCACCAGTTGCCCGAGATACATCACCGCCACATCGTCACATAGATGCTCCACCACCCCGAGGTCGTGGGAGATAAACAGAAACGTGACGCCGCGGTCGTCGCGCAGGTCGGAAAACAAATTGATGATCTGCGCCTGAATGGACACATCGAGGGCCGAGATGGGCTCATCGGCGACGATAAAATCCGGGTTGAGGATCAACGCCCGGGCAATACCGATCCGCTGGCGCTGGCCGCCGGAAAACTGATGCGGGAAGCGGGCGTAGTGTTCCGGCGCCAGGCCGCAGATCTTCATCACGTCGATCACCCGGTCATACAGCTCATCGCGGGCGCAAAGCTTGTGCTGCAGCATAGCTTCGCCTATCGCCTCGCCAATACGCAGCCGCGGGTTCAGCGAGCTGTAGGGATCCTGAAATACCAGCTGCATCCTCGGCCGAATGGCGCGCAGGGCTGGCGCGGTCAAGTCGGCCAGCTCCTGACCGTGAAATTTCACGCTGCCGGCGCTCTTCTCGTACAGGCCAAGCAGGGTTCGGCCGACGGTGGTTTTCCCGCTGCCGGACTCACCCACCAGGCCAAAAATGGTGCCCGGACGGATGTTAAAGCTGACGCCGTCCACCGCGCGAAGCACGCCGGTCTGTTGGCCAAACAGGCCGTCGCGCAGCGGAAAATATTTTTTCAATCCATCCACTTCAATAACAAAGCGTTCGCTCATGCTGTCGCCTCCGCAAATTCACTGTAAAAGCAGGCGGCCCGCTGGCGCTCGCCGAGCAGCGGCGGAATCGCCTCCCGGCAGTGCGGTGTCGCCCGCTCGCAGCGCCCGGCAAAGGCGCAGCCCGTCGGCAGGGCGGCCAGGTCCGGCACCTGGCCGGGAATCGAGTACAGCCGCCGACGCCGCTCGCCCGGCACCGGGCGGGAGGCGATGAGCCCACGCGTGTAAGGGTGCTGCGGATGGCGTAACACCTCCGCGGTGGCGCCCTGTTCCACAATCCGTCCGGCATACATCACCACTACTTGTTCGGCCATCTGCGCGATCACTCCCAGGTCGTGGGTAATCAGCATCATCGCCATCTGGCTGGCCCGCGCCCGGTCCCGCAGCAGGCGCAGGATCTGCGCCTGCACGGTCACGTCGAGCGCGGTGGTGGGTTCGTCGGCAATCAGCAGTTTGGGCTGACAGCTCAGCGCCATGGCGATCATCACCCGCTGCAGCATGCCGCCGGAAAGCTGGTGGGGATAGCTGACCATCAGGCTGTCGCCCCGCGCCAGGCCGACCTCGTTGAGCAGCCGGGTAGCCTGCTGCCAGGCGGCTTTCGGCGAGGCGCCGAGGTGGCGGATCGCTGGTTCGCACAGCTGCTCTCCGATGGTCAACACCGGGTTCAGGGCCGACATCGGTTCCTGAAAGATCATTGCCAGCTGGTGGCCGCGCAGGTCGGCCATCTGTCTGGCTTTTAGCCGCAGCAGATCGCGGTCCGCGAAACGGATCTCGCCGCCGTCGATGCGCGCGGCCTGCGGCGGCAGGAGGCCCATCAGCGCCATCGCGGTGACGCTTTTGCCGCAGCCGGACTCGCCCACCACGCCAACGGTTTGCCCGGCCTGAATCATGAAAGAGACGTCCTGCACCGCGCGCACGCGATGGCGTTCGCCAGCGAAAGAGACGGAGAGATGATTAAAGGAGACTAACGGTATGCTCATTTCAGCCTCGGTTTCATATTGGGATCCATGGCGTCGCGCAGGCCATCGCCCAGCACGTTAATGGCGATCACGGTGATAAAGATGGCGATCCCTGGCGGCATCCACAGCCAGGGACGGCGCTGGAAATCGATCAGGCTATTGGCGGCGTCCATCATATTGCCCCACGACGGCGTCGGCGGCACCACGCCGAGGCCGAGATAGCTCAGCGCGGATTCGCTGAGGATGGCGTTGGCGACAGCCATGGTCGCCATCACCACCAGAATCGGAATGGTATTCGGCAGCAGGTGGCCAAACAGCCGGCGACGCGCCGACAGGCCCAGCACCTGGGTGGCCAGCATAAAATCGCGTTCGCGCAGGGAGAGACATTGTCCGCGCACCAGCCGCGCCAGTCGGGGCCACTCCAGCAGGCTGAGCATCACCACCACCATATAGATGCGCGAGTCCGGAGAAAAATCGAGCTCGGAAAGCATCGCCCCGGCGACGATCAACAGCGGCAATCCGGGGATGGTCATCACCAGGTCGGCCACGCGCATGATCACTCTGTCGGTTAACCCGCCGACATACCCCGAGAGGGCGCCGAGCAGATAGCCCAGGAACACCGACATCACCATGGTCAGCAGACCGATAATCAGCGAGATGCGCCCGGCCAGCAGCAGGCGGGTGTAAACATCACGACCGAGGAAATCGGTCCCCAGCCAGTGTTCGGCACCGGGCGGGTGGTTGATGCTCAGGGCGTCGGTGGCATCCTCTTTCCACGGCGACCAGACGGGCCCCAGCGCGCACCACACCGCCATGACCGCCAGCAGGAACAGGCAGAACATGGCCAGCCGGTTACGGCGCAGCTGTCGCCACCCCTGGCGCCAGGGAGAGGGGGTAATGTGCGCCAGCGCCGGGATAGCCGCCTGCCGCTGGCGACGACGGGTAGCAAAGTAAGACAGAATCATCATGACCTCACCCGAATACGCGGATCGGCCCAGGCGTACAGCACGTCGGCGAGCAAATTACCGACGATCGTCAGCACCGCCAGAAACAGGGTGAACCCCATCAGCACCGGATAGTCGCGGGCGGCCAGCGAGTCGATATGGATGTGGCCCGCCCCCGGCCAGTTGAATACCTTTTCGGTAATGATCGCCCCGGAGAACAGCCCCGGCAGCTCGAAGCCCAGCAGGGTGATGATCGGCAGCAGGGCGTTGCGCAGCGCATGTTTGAGGATCACCGTGCGCTCCTGCAACCCCTTGGCGCGGGCGGTACGGATAAAATCCATTTTCACCACGTCGAGCATACTGGCGCGCACATAGCGCGTCAGGCTGCCCGCCTGCAGCATCACCAGCGCCAGCACCGGCAGCGCCAGGTGGGCCGCCACCTGCAGCACATACTGCCAGCCGCTCTCGTCGCTGCCGGTATTGGTCATCCCGCCTACCGGCAGCCAGTGGAGATCGACGGCAAACCATTTAATCAGCAGCAGGCAGAGGAAAAAGGTGGGGAACGACATGGCGGCAAACACCGCGACGCTCACCAGATGATCAAACCAGGAGCCGGGTCGCAGGGCTGACATCACGCCGACCGCCAGGCCAATGCCCCAGTAAAAGACCAGCGCGACGCTGGCCAGCAGAAAAGAGTTCCAGATGTACTGGTTGAGCAGCTGGCTGACCGGGATCTGATACTGCAGCGAAAAGCCTAAATCGCCGCGCAGCAGCTGTCCCAGCCAGTGGAGATAGCGGGTGAACAGCGGCTGGTCGAGGCCATAGATCGCCTTCAGCTCCGCGGCGCGGGCGGCGGTCAGGGTGATATTGCCATCGATAAAGTCGCCGGGGGTTTTGGCAAACAGCATAAAAATAATGAACGAGGCCAGCAGCAGCATCGGCAGCGTTTGCAGCAGGCGCCTCAGGATGAAATTTTTCATGACGATCTCGCATCAGCCGCCGGTTAACCCGGCGGCCAGGGGATTTACTTGACGATTTTCACATCCGGCAGGCTGCCGGTCAGGCCGTTGTAGATATCCGGTTTAAAGCCGGTGACGCGGGCGCTGCTGGCGGAAAGAATGTTGCGATAGCCGAGCAGGATCACCGGTGGATCGTCGGCCAGCACTTTGTACAGCTGGTGATAGATCGGCTTGCGCTGTTCGATGTCGAGCACCGCGTTGCCGGCGTTAATCAGCTTATCGACCTCCGCGTTGTGGTAGCCGGACGCTTTCGCTTCGCTGCTGTAAAAATCCCATACCCCATCATGCGGGTCGTTGAGGGTGCTGGTGCTGAACGAGGCCAGATCGTAATTTCCGGCTTTGCGCTGCGCCATCAGGGCGTTGAAATCCACCACCTGCGGCTTAAGCAGCACGCCGATCTGCCGCCAGTTCTCTTTGGCGATGGGGATCAACGCATCGTTGAGCACCTTCTTGCTCACCAGCAGGGTCAGCTCCAGACGCTGGCCCTCTTTGACGCGGATACCGTCGGCGCCAGCTTTCCAGCCGGCCTCATCCAGCAGCTTTTTCGCCTGCGCCGGATCGTAAGGGTAAGGATTGACGCCTTCTGCGTTAAAGGCCCAGGAGATAGGGGCGATCGGCTCGATGGCGACTTTGCCGTATCCCTGATAGACCACGTCGATCAGCTTTTGCCGGTCCAGGCCGTAAATCAGCGCCTGGCGCACCCGCTTATCCTGCAGCGCCGGGCGATGAACGTTGAATTCCACCTGGCTGTAGTCGCTGGAGCCGTAAAGGTTAATGTTGGCGAAGCCGAGCATCTTCAGCTGTTCGATATCGTCAGGACGTGAGGTAAAGGCGTCGTAGTCGGTCTCCCCGGTCTGGAACAGCTGGAAGTTGGTCGACGGATTGGTTACGCGATAGATAAAGCGCGGCGTTGGCGGCGTCCCACGGTAAAAGTGGCTATTGGCATGGAAGCGAATTTCCTGACCGGGAATATAGGTATCGTACACGTAAGGGCCGTTGCCCAGCGGCTTGCCGTGCAGTGAGCGCAGATAGTCGAGATTTCCCCGCTGATATCCTTTGCCGTACCAGGCTTTCGACAACACCGGCCCGCCAATTTTGGCCAGCGTGGTGGCGCCTGGCTGGGTGGTGGTTACCTGCAGGGTGAGCGGGTCGATGACCTTCAGGCCGCTGACGCGGTCAGCCTTGCCGGCTTTGTATTCTGCGCCGCCGGCGATATTGGCCAGAGTGATGTCGGTATCGCCATCATATTTGGGGTCGAGCAGGACCGTCAGGGTAAAGGCGACATCTTCCGCCGTCAGCGGTGAACCGTCGCTGAAGGTCAGGCCAGGGCGCAATTTGATGGTATAGACTTTATTGTCCGGGCTGACCGTCCAGCTCTCCGCCAGCCCCGGGACCAGCTTGCCCTGGCTGTCCCAGTCGATCAGGCGTGAAAAAATGACGTTAGTGACGTTTTCATCCCAGCCGTTGACGAAAAAGTAGGGGTTGAAGATCCCCTGCGGCTCGGAGATCCCGGCCACTACCGTGTCCTTGCGCAGCTTAGCGCTGGCCGGGATCTGACTGGCGTCGGCGGCCGGGGTGATGCCTTCTTTCAGGAGACCCTCAGCAAAGACGGCAGAAGAAAATGCTACCACGCCGCCGAGCAGGGCCACTTTTAGCGCCAGGGCAAAGCGGGTTTTTCTGGTTTTTAATCCTTGTTGTAATCTGGACAAAAGTGCTACCTCATCAAGTGATTGCGTGGTGATTTACAATTCATGACGAAAGATAAGAGGCGCACTTCGCCCTGTCTAACACTGAAACGCTATGATTTATAACCAATTATCCTTAGCAAAGGTTCGGCAATATAATCCCATTCTATGGCTATGAAGCAGTGGTTTCCGCTGTCCGATGAGGGTGGGCCAGCATGCTATCCGCGACCCAGCCTTTCCATCGCGAGGTTCTGAACAGGCGTCACACCTGCGCGGTATTCGCCGGATGGGCGAGAACGATGAGAGTGGACCCGTACCGACCGCCGTGTACGGCGTAAGGCACCGTGACGGTCGGTTCCGGGCAGACGTTAACGCTCCTTCGCCGCAGGGGGAAGCAGTGAGGGGGCGGTTGCGGCTAGCGGCTGCCAGAGCCGCTCGGGGTCGCGAAACCCCTCTTCGATGAGGGCATAAAAGCGGCTGGCGTGGAGACCGTCGACGAAGGCATGGTTAAATCGCCCGGCCACCGGGATCACGCCGTTCTGCAGTTTCCCCCAGGTGAGCGCCGGAACCGCGGCGCCCACCGCGTATTCCGCATGGGTCATCGAGGTGAAGTGGAGCCACGGCAGACAGCTGGCGCAGATAAAATGTTCGCCATCGACGATGAGCGGCGCAGGCGATGTCTCTCTTGCCGCGACGATCTTTGGCGTTGCCGCGGCGCTGAAGGTGGTGAACTCGGGAGCGTTGTCGCACCATACCTGGCGGAAGCCCTCCTCGACGGTCATCACCGGCGTCATGACCGCCAGACTGTCATATTCAATCACCTCGCCATTGCGCATGCGCTGTCGGAGCTGCGGTACCCCGTTAGCCGCGCGCAGCAGGGCATAGAGCGCGAGCTGAAAAAACGAGACCCGACGGTCCTTCGCACATTCGTACAGGCGCTGCGCCTCTATCGGAACGCAGAGATTAAAGCTGGGGTTGGCAAATTGTCGGTAAAAGGTGAAATGGTCCCGGCGGGGCCAGGCCGCGGTGTCGATGATCCGGTAATGTGCCATGGATGCCTCCTTATGGCTGGCGGTCTGCTGACTATGCGACGATTTCAATCAGGTTGCCATCGGGATCGGCGATCACCGCCTCATAATAGCCGTCGCCGGTGGTGCGCGCCGGTGAAACCAGTATTCCCGCCGCGCCGGCGCGCTGGGCAAGGGCATCGACCTGTTCTGCGCCGCCCACCGAGAGGGCCAGGTGCGCCCAGCCGGTATGGTTATTATCGGCGCTGGCCTGCTGCAGGCCAGGCTTGGTCATCAGCTCGATCACCACCTCGTCGTCGATGGTGACAAAATAGGAGGCAAAGCCGGGATTGGTCTGGCTGAGGTATTTTTCATTGATGCTGGCGGCAAAGAACTCGACCCAGAAGCGGGCCTGAGCCTCAAGCCGTTGGGTCCACAGGGCGAAATGGGCAATTTTCATGGTAAACCTCCGGGCAGGAACATTGACAATCACGGCAGGGCAGACGATCATGCTTGCTGTTGCTCGTTTATGATGATTTAAGGAGTTTCTTTGCTCGATTATGCTGCTTTTCCTCAACAGCGACAAGCGCTGATTTGCCAGATCCTGCAGGAAAACGGCAGGGTGGTGTGTGCGGAGCTGGCGGCGCGTCTTCAGGTGTCTGAGCACACCATCCGCCGCGATCTGCATGAGCTTAGCCGCGAAGGCGTCTGTAAAAAAGTCTACGGCGGGGCGGTGTTGAGCCTGCCGGAAGCGGGAGATTACAGTGAACGGAAAGATAAAAACCGAGCAACAAAACTCAGGATCGCGCAGCAGTGCGCCCGGCTGGTGAAACCCGGCGGCATCCTTTTCATTGATACCGGCACCACCAATCTGGCGATGGCCGAGGCGCTGCCCGCCGAGCTGGCGCTGACGGTGGTAACGAACTCTCCGGAGATCGCCGCGGTACTGGTGAAAAAGCCGCTCTACGAGGTGGTGATGCTCGGCGGCCAGGTGCAGCGGGCGAGCGGGGGCTGCGTTGGGGCCGCGGCGGTGGCTCAGGTGCAGGGGATGTTATTTGACCAGGGGTTTATCGGCGGCTGCGCCATGGCGCCAGAGTCGGGCCTGACCGGCTTTGACTATGCCGACTGCGAGTTTAAGAAAGCGGTGATTAAGCAGTGCAGCGAAATTATCATCGGCCTGACCTCGGATAAAATTCCGGCGGTGGCGCGATTCGTGGTGGCCGCGAGCAGCGATATCGATGTGCTGGTGGTGGAGGAGAACATCAGTCGCGAATATCGCGTTGCCTTTCAGCAACACGATATTCGCATCCATACCGTGTAGCCGCTAGCGGGTGAGGGAGGTGGTGATAAGCCGCAGTCCCAGCGCCCCCAGCACCGTCGCGGTGGCGATATCGATTCGCCGCTTCAGCCGCAGGTAGACCCGACGCGGACGATCAGCGGAGAGCACCAGCGCCACCAGCGAATACCAACTGACGTCAATCAGGAAACTCATCAGCGGCACGATGTAATAGAAGGCGGTGGGGATCTGCGCCGGCAGCACGGCGGTAAAAATCGAGGCAAACACCAGCGCGGTTTTGGGATTGCTCAACTGAGTATACAGCCCGTCGCGGAAAGTCTTCAGCAACGAACGGTTGCCGTCCATGCCGCTGGCGGAAAAATCCATCGGCTGCGCCGAACCGCGGAAAATCTTATAGCCCAACCATAGCAGGTAGAGCCCGCCCGCTACTTTCAAGCCAATAAACAGCTCCGGCACCGCGGTGAGCACCTTCTGCAGGCCCAGCATCGCCATAATAGAAAAAATGGCGGCGCCGGCGCCGGTGCCCAGGGCGGTCACCAGACCGTGCAGGCGCGAGCGGGCGACCGCATTGCGCGCGACAAAAATAAAGCTCGGGCCGGGACTGATCACCCCCATGATCAGCACCGCGGCAAGGGCCATCAGGCTGGATAAGAACATAGCAACTCCTGGTATGTCCGCCGCCGGCAGGCGGTCGGCTACGTGGGGACGGTACGAGCAAACAGAGTAACAAACTGGCTCAGGAAAGCACGTGAAAACCCTGTGGAAAAGGCGAGGCTGAACGGGCATCCGCGGCGCGCGTTTTCTGCGCAACTGTTTGAATAACGATTCCCATTCCTGTCAGCGATGGTAAACTGAATAACTGTGATCTTTGTCATACCGTAATAACTACAGAGAAGAGACACTGCTATGCAACATATCATTGAGGGCTTCCTCAACTTCCAGAAAGAGATCTTCCCCCAGCGTAAAGAGCTCTTCCGCAGCCTGGCCTCCAGCCAGAATCCCAAAGCGCTTTTCATCTCCTGCTCTGACAGCCGTCTGGTGCCGGAACTGGTTACCCAGCAGGAGCCGGGACAGCTCTTTGTTATTCGTAATGCCGGGAATATCGTGCCGTCTTTCGGGCCGGAGCCGGGCGGTGTATCCGCGACCATTGAGTATGCCGTGGTTGCGCTGGGTGTGACGGATATCGTAATCTGCGGCCACTCTAACTGCGGGGCGATGAAAGCGATCGCCACCTGCCAGTGCCTGGAGCCGATGCCGGCGGTGTCTCACTGGCTGCGCTACGCTGATGCTGCGAAAGCGGTGGTGGAAAAGAAAACCTGGGCCAGCGAAACCGATAAGGTCAACGGCATGGTGCAGGAAAACGTCATCGCTCAGTTGAACAACATCAAAACCCACCCGTCGGTGGCGGTCGGTCTGCGCGACCAGACCCTGCGCCTGCACGGCTGGTTCTATGACATTGAAAGCGGCGAGATTCAGGCGCTGGATAAAAACACCAAATCCTTTGTTTCGCTGTCGGAAAATCCGGACGTCTTTTTCGAATAAAGCCGTTCCCAGGGCATGGAGGCCCTGTTCATCTCATCTCCTCACCACTACCACTCCACGCAAATTTTGCCGAAATGGGCGCCGCTTTGCAGATAGCGGAAGGCGTCTGGTAAGGCCGCAAAATCAAACACTTTATCGATGACCGGCCGCGACGCCTGCAGGTTCAGCGCGTTGACGTAGTCCTGCTGTTGCCGGCGATGACCCACCACCAGCCCCTGCAGTCGGGCCTGTTTACTCATCAGCAGATGGGTGGGCACATGACCTTCGAAGCCAGTCAGGACGCCGATCAGCGCGATGTGTCCGCCAACACTGACGGCCTCGAAAGACTGGCCCAGGGAGCCCGGTCCGCCGAGCTCCAGGATAATATCGGCCCCGCGATGACCGCCATCAGGATCCGCCGATCGGCAGTGGGAATCACCCCCGTCGCTACCAGCAAATCGTGATAGTTCAGGGAGGTGGCGTGTAGCGCTACGCGGATCTCGCCTGCCGCCGGCGCGCCGGGGTCGGCAAGATCGACAAGCTGCAGATTATCCAGCGAACCGGGTTTGTTGACGATCCAGGCTTTCATCATGGGGCTCTCTTTTCCGGGGGATGCGCTAAGTATTGGCCCGTCATCGGCTGAACGCCATAGCGCGCCGGTCAGGAAATCACTGCCCGGAGAAAGAGGCGAAAAAAAAGCGCCGTTTTTGACGGCGCTTTTTTAATCGCGAAAGAGGGAAGAGATTATTTGCTCAGCTCAGCCGTCATATGAACGCGATTATTAAACTGGGCGCTGGTGATTTTATAGGACGCACCCTGCTCAGCGGCCTGGGCGGCGATTTTGGCTTCTGCACGGTCCAGGGTGGAAGCGGTGGCGCTGACGCTCTGGGCGAAGCTGACGGAAGAGAACAGCGACAGTGCAGCAACAGCAACGAAAGTTTTGATGGATTTCATGGTCATATTCCTTAATCTGGTGTCTGATATAGGGTTTGTCGCCCTGATGTGATAAAGAATACGCGCAAAGCCTGGCGGTTAAAATCAAAACAATTTGCGAAACTCATTCAAATAATATGAATGATTTTCGGCCGGTCGCGATGCAGCACGTCGTTGCCGGGCTGGCCGTAGCCCTGGTCTATAGCAACTCAGATCGGCGCAGAGGCGGCTAAACGTGGCCTCCGCGGTCATAAAATGATGAAAATGGGTATGGCTGACGAGGCGAAAATTACTTTTGATCCGCTCCAGTCCGTTGTAAACCCGCTTGCGATTGACGCCCAGCGTGTCTGCCATCTGATTAGTCGACTGTCCGCCGACCACGCCACGGATCATCTGCATCTCCAGGTCATTGAGTGGGGCTCGCAGCCGGGAGGAGCGACTCTGACGCTGATGGCGCGGCGCAAAAGGGCGGCTGCGATCTGCCAGACGGAGCAGAAGGCGGCGGATCTCCTGAACGCTTTCCCGCTGGCTGACCCACAGGAGGGTATCCGCGTAAAAGGCGCGTCCGCGTTTGACGTTGTTGGCGGAGGTAAATCCGACCACCAGGCCGGGATAGCGCTGGGCTAATTCAGCAGCGGCCTGATAATCGTGATAGTTTTCCAGCGCTAAAATAATCACATCCAGCCCGGCCGGATCGGGCAGATGGCTGAGCGGCAGTGAATGAATAATGTTCAGACCGGGCAAGGTTTCCTGAATATCTCTGAAACACTGGGCGAGGCCGATATTAAAATAAATATTATTGCTGTGAATTAAAATATTCAAAGAATAAACCCTGTTACAAGCGATCTAAACGGCGCGGGAAGGAGATTAGCTGCGAACCAGAAGTTTATTCATATCAGCAGGCGAGGTGTTTATATAATTCATCATGCCCGGCGGTTTGAAGGAATAAATTTCGGCTACACAAGCAGGATTAATATAATACCCTGCGCACTTAACGCGGATAATTAACACGCTTTCGACCCCCGCCTGGTTTAAGCGAGATTTTAAGGTCTGAATGACCTGCCATAATCGCTGCGCGGACGGACGGAGATTATTTTTCTCCCAGACGTTAATCATTAACTCTTCATCACTGACCAGACGTTCTCTGCCATGCGCCAGCAAATATTCCAGTAAACACGCCATGGTGCTGCGCAGCTGAACTTGCGTTCGCGTCCCACGTAACGCGATAATTTCCCGATGATGCAGGCAGTAGAAAATATTATCCGCTAACTTATAGCCAAGTAGTTTATAGCCTGTAGTCATCCACCACTCCCTGACAAATCCCCGTATTGCCGGTGCAGAGTACCCGCCTGCGGCGGTCTGACCAAGTGAATTTTATGAGCTAGAATAATCAAAACAATTAACCACATTCGCATACATAACTAGAATAAAAATCTGATAAAATCGCTCACTTCTGTTGGATTATGTGGTATAGGAAAAGTCTTAATCAAGCGGTGCGCGAAGTTAAACGGTTGAAAATATAGGTGGTGGAAACAAAAAATTGCATTTACCTTGATCTAGATCAATTTTATGCCTTTCAGGTGGCAATCACCATTTACATAGCAAAACAAAGATTGAAATAACAACGTTTAAGTGATGATAAGCTGATTCTGAACTTATGGAATTACCCAGGGAACTGTTCATTACTTTTCAGGAGCGTTTTTATGGTCATTGCAACTCGTAAGCCTCTGTGCAACAAACGCTGGGCCGCCAGCCCGGCCTCTCAGGATCTTCAGTTGACCCAGCTGCGTCACCCCTGGGTCGCCACCACCGCCAGCTGCAAAAGTAAAAAAGGCTGGAAGCGCCGCGGTTAACGGCTAATCCACTTCCCCGGACACCACGCCCCGGTCGCGTTAATGCCACGACCGGGGTTTTGCTGTGATCGGTGTTCTGCGTGAAGGTCACACCGGGCGCAGGCAGTAGCCTGAGGCGGTATTCTCCACGCTGGCGAAGCCCGGCAGGCCAAGATGCATACCGCCGACGAGCCACCGCTCGCTGGCGGCCTGGCGCAGGAGACTTTCCCGTGTACGCCGCGCCTGGTCAGGATCGACGTCAAAGGCCACCGATGCCTCTGGCCGGGCGCTCTGGATCGAGGGAAAGTGGACGATATCCCCCCAGATCAGCAGCGACGTTCCGCCCGCCTCGAGGCGATATCCGGTATGCCCCGGCGTATGGCCGGGCAGGGGACATGGTCGGATCCCGGCGATCCGCTCATTTTCATCGATAGCACGAATTTGCGTCGCGCAGATCGCCATTACGCGCCGGACGAGCAGCACGTTGCGTTGTCCACGCTCGCTGGCGTTGTCCAGTGTCGACGGCGCCAGCCAGTAAGCGCTTTCCCGCGAGGGCAGGAACACCCTGGCGTTGGGATAAGCCGGTGTACCGGCGGCGGTCAGCAGGCCGCCGATATGGTCCGGGTGCGCGTGGGTGAGGAGGATGGTGTCAATGTCCTCAGGGCGGACGCCGAGCAGCGCCAGATTGGCGATAAGCGCGCCGCCGACGCCGTTGGCCCCGCCGGTGCCGGTATCCACCAGCACCGTGTGCCCGCGTCCGCGGATAAGGTAAGCGCCGATCTCAATGATCTCCGGCCAGATTACCCCGGCCTGGCGCTGCAGACGCGCCGCCTCTTCAGGGGCAATCCCCGCCAGTAACGTCAGCGGCGCCGTCATCTGGCCATCACTGATGGCGCTTATCGTCAGGTCGCCTGCTGTCAGGGAATAAAAGGGAGCTGGTGTCATGTTGACCTCACGCTTGCTCCGCCGGGTGACGCAACCGGGCGGTAATGGGCTGATAGACAAAGACGGCGGCCGTGGCGGCGTGGGGATGCAGGTCGTCACGCGGGACGATGGCGGCATAGCGGGTATGCCGGGTGGCCAGACCGCCGGGCTGCAGGACGACCGGCGCAGCGACGGGCAGGGCTTCCGCGGTATCGCTCAGCAGCAGCACCTCGTCCGGAGCAACCTCCCGCAGCGCGTTAGTTGTGAGATAGAGGTGGCGATGCCAGTCGGCGATCGCCGATTGCCAGCGGGCAAAATGACCGCCGCCGTTGCGGCGATAGGCGTCGCTGTCGATGACGGCGGCATCGCGGATATCGTGTAGCGCCAGGTAGCGAGGGCACCCCTCGCTGAGCGCGCAGAAGCGCTGCGAGGCATGAAAACCGGGCACCGAGACCAGCGCCGGTAATTTTTCCAGATTGTAAAAGGTATTCCACGCCGCTTCGCTTTGCGGGTCGGTGTAGGCGCATTCGACGACATAGAGCATAGTGACCTCGAGAGACAGATGATTCAGCGCATAAGGCGCTTCAGTGAATTTACTTCATCCTATCTGGCGAAAATGGCGCTGAAAAACGATGTTTATTCAAGACTCAGTGATATTCTGTCACTGACTTTCAGTCAGCCCGCACAAGGAGCATTGGCTATGCGTCGTAAAATTCCCAGCAGCGCTGCGCTACTGGCCTTTGAGGCCGCCGCCCGCCACGGCAACTTTGCCCGCGCGGCGGCGGAGCTCGCGTTAACGGAAGGGGCCATCAGCCGGCAGATCGCCCGTCTGGAAGCGCTCCTCGACAGCAAACTATTCGACAGAATCGGGAGCCGGGTACGGCTCAATCCGGCCGGCGCCCGCTATGCCAGACAGGTCCGCGAGATCCTCAGCAGGCTGGAGCGGGAAACCCTCGACGTCAGCGGGATGCCGGCCGATGGCCGCAGTCTGGAGATCGCCGTGCTCCCCACCTTCGCCAGCCGCTGGCTCATCCCCCGCCTCGGGCAGTTCACGGCGCAGCATCCGCATATCGTGGTCAATATCGCCGCTCGCAGCGACCCCTTCATTCTGCCGGGCAGCGGATTTGATGCGGCTATCCATTTTGATCACCCGGCGTGGACCGGAATGGATGTGACGTTTTTGTTTGCGGAGTATCTGCTGCCGGTCTGTCATGCTGCGCTGCTGACGGATAACGATCTCCCGGGGCTGCTGAACCGGCTGCCGCGCATTCATCGGCGGCAAAATCCGGATGCCTGGCTGCACTATGCCCGGGAGTGTGGTCTGGCGCTGGATAACCCAGCGCAGGGGCCGCGCTATGATCTGCATGAGATGGCGATCGCTGCGGTACTCAGCCAGCAGGGCGTGGCCCTGGTGCCGAAGATGTATGTGGAGAGCGAGCTGCGTAACGGGACGCTGGTCGCCCCGTGGCCGGGCTCCCCGACGCTGGCCAAGCGCTTCTGCCTGATCAAACCCGGCGGCGGCGAGGGGGAGCCTGCGCTGCAGGCGTTTGAGCGCTGGCTGCAGACGACGATTGCGGCAGGTTAGCTTAAGGCGGGCCCGGGCGTACGCTGCGCCGCCCGCTGGCGGGCATATTTGCCCGGCGATGTCCCGGCATAGCGGGTAAAAGCCACGCTGAACGCGCTGGCCGAGCCATAGCCGAGGCGCTCGGCGATATCCGCCATGCTGATGCCCGACTCTCCCAGCCACCGCATCGCCAGGGTCATGCGCCAGTTCAACAGATAGCCCATCGGGGTCATTCCGGTCAGGCCGGTAAAGCGTTCAAACAACGTCGAGCGAGACAGCGCGCAGTCGGCGGCCAGGGCGTTGACGGTCCAGCGTCTGGCGGGGGCCTCATGCAGCAGACGGATTGCCTGGGCGATCCGCGGGTCGCTCAGGCCGCGCACCAGGCCTGGGGTGGCGAGTGTTTCGCAGGAGCGGATGGCCTCGATAAACAGCAGCTCAACCATCCGCGCCAGAACGAAAGATTTACCTGCGCGATCCGCCTGGGCTTCCTCTTTCAGCAGTCCGACAAAGGTGGCCAGCCGCGGCTGGTCGCGAACCACCACCAGGGCGGGCAGCAGCGAGGTCAGCAGGCTGGCGTTATCCGAATCGGCAGCGCAGTGGCCAATCAGCGCCAGCATCTCCGCCGGCTGGTCGAGGGCTCCCAGGCGAAAGTGTTCCTCCGCCAGTTTCACCGGGGTGGTCTCCAGCGCCGGTGAAGGCGGCGGGGTCAGGCTGGTAAGCGCGAAGCGGTACGCCGCCGGGATCAGCATAAAATCCCCGGCGCGCAGGGTCTGCGGCGGATACTGGTCTATTTCCAGCCGACAGCCTCCTTCCAGCACCACGCCATAGAACGACATGCCCTGGTCCGAGCGAATGACGCGCCATTCTCCCGTCCCCTCAATGGTTTTGGTCAGCACCGCTCTGAGATTTAGCATCGCAATGATTTCCGCCAGCGGGTCGCTCATTTCCGGACTCCTGCTAAAGAATGATGGATTATTGACCCTATATCGTCCGGAGCGGGCTGTCTATGATGAAAAGGAAGAAGCCAATCGGAGACAGAGAGATGCAAACGATTATGATCACCGGCTGTTCATCGGGTTTTGGCCTGGAGACGGCGCGTTATTTTCTTGAACAGGGCTGGAAGGTTATCGCCACGATGCGGGTTCTGCGAGAGGATCTGTTGCCAGCCAGCGACCGTCTGCGGCTGGTGCGCCTTGACGTCACCTCAGCGCAGAGTATCGCCGAGGCGATTGCCGAGGCCGGAGAGATTGACGTTCTGGTCAATAACGCCGGAGTGGGGATGCTCAACGCCCTGGAGGGGGCGTCGCGCGAGGCGATAGCGAACCTGTTTGCCACCAATACTCTTGGGACTATCGCCATGACCCAGGCGGTACTTCCCCGGTTCAGAGCGCGCCGTAGCGGGACGATCGTGAATATCACCTCGGCGGTCACCCTACAGCCGATGCCCCTGCTGGCGGTCTATACCGCGAGTAAGGCGGCGGTGAATGCCTTCACGGCGTCCCTGGCGCTGGAGCTGCGGCCCTTCAATATTCGCGTCGGGGTGATCCTGCCGGGACGCGATCCCCAAACCCGCTTCGGGGAAAACGCGCGTCGAACGATGGGCCAGCTCCCGGAGAGCTATGCGGCGCTCGGCCAGCAGATCCTCGACAGCATCCAGGAAAACGCCAGCGTGACGCGGGCTGTCGATGTGGCTCAGGCCGTCTGGCGAATGGTGAACGATCCTGATGCCCCTTCGCGGCTGCCGGCAGGGGAAGATGCCATGGTGATGGCGCAGGCCAGTCGGAGTCGCGAATAATCGGCTTTAGCTTTGTCGTTGGCAGGGTTCGATAACGTTCAGGCGGGAAGCGCAGAAGGCGTGCGTTTTCCGGTCAAGATGCTGCAGGGTAATGTTGAGAGGGAATGATAAGAAACAAGATTGGTGCGTCTGAATGGACTCGAACCATCGACCCCCACCATGTCAAGGTGGTGCTCTAACCAACTGAGCTACAGACGCATTATGGTGCGTTTAATTGGACTCGAACCAACGACCCCCACCATGTCAAGGTGGTGCTCTAACCAACTGAGCTATAAACGCATAATGGTGCGTTCGATTGGACTCGAACCAACGACCCCCACCATGTCAAGGTGGTGCTCTAACCAACTGAGCTACGAACGCAATGTTGTGGTGACAACGGGGACGCATATTAGCGGCAGGCAGGGGATGTGGCAAGAGGTAAACGTCACTTTTCTTGTACATTGCTTGCGATTGCGGATCTTTTACCCATTCCGGCGATATTTTACTGAACCACAAGGATATTTCTTCGCCAGCAGGCGCCTCGCCTCTCTTTTCTCCGCGGGTCTCAACCTGCGCACAAAGGTTGCCGTTGTGTTAAATTATCGCCCACCAGAAGAGAGGAGTAATAACGAAGATGAAATCGATAGGTATTTTCTGCGGTTCTTCAGCTGGCGAACATCCGCTGTATCTCGACACTGCCCGACGGGTTGGCCACACGCTGGCGCAGCAGGGCCTGGCTGTTGTCTATGGCGGCGGCAAAGTTGGCTTGATGGGGGCGGTTGCCGATGCGGCGCTTGAGGCCGGGGGCGTGGTGATTGGCGTGATGCCGCGCGGCCTGGTGGAGCGGGAAATTGCCCATCGCGGGTTGACGGAGCTGCATGTGGTTGAGGATATGCACGAACGGAAAACCAAAATGGCGGCGCTGGCCGACGGCTTTATTGCTCTGCCGGGCGGAGCGGGGACGCTGGAAGAAATTTTCGAACAGTGGACCTGGGCGCAGCTGGGCATCCATGAAAAGCCGTGCGCATTTCTGAATATTAAAGGGTATTACGATCCGCTGCAGGCGATGGTCAATAACATGGTGCGGGAAGGGTTTATGCACCCGCGCTACGCGGAGATGCTGCCGTTTGCTGCCTCGGCAGAGGAGATTATCGCCGGTTTTCGCGACTATACGCCGCCGGCGCGTAAATGGGTTCAGCAGCCCGCTATTTAAACATCAAGCGAAGGGTAAACAGCGCGCAGACGATGAGCAGAACCAACAGCAATTCGAAGCGATAACGTTGCAGCATGATGTCCTCCTGAAAAAAAACCGGCGCTATTCAGCGCCGGTTTATCACCTTAACGCTCTGACCGTTATGCCGCCGGTTGTACCGCCGGTTTGGCTGCGTGGTGCGCCGCTTTGTGGTGCTTCTTCGCCGCCTGGGCTTTCTGCGCTACAGCCGGTTTCGCTGCGGCTTTGTGGTGCTTCTTCGC